>JAZRJC010000059.1:0-3582 GCA_045645605.1 Eubacteriales bacterium
CCTCATGACCTCCGGGTTATGAGCCCGACGAGCTACCAAGCTGCTCTACCCCGCGATATTAAATTTGTGACTCGAGAACTCACGTCCCCATTCATAACCCTACGGGTTATCGCTACGCGCCGCCACCGTCGCATAGTCGCTTCCATCGCTTCGCAAGCTCACTCGAAAGCTCCTTGCTTTGGGCGGTTTTGCTTGTCAAAAACGATAATCAATCGTTTTTGCCTTCGCTACCCAACGAGCTACCAAGCTGCTCTACCCCGCGATACTATTGACTTTTTGCTTTTTCCCGTGCTTCTTGGTGCCGGAAGCCGGGGTCGAACCGGTACGATATTCACATATCACGGGATTTTAAGTCCCGGGCGTCTGCCAATTCCGCCATTCCGGCAAAACAAAGCACAGGCTGAACCTTCTCAGTTCGCATTTGTCATTATACCACGCTCCTGCCCTTTTGTCAACCCCTTTTCGGATAATTTTATTACTTCGGACATTTTTTCTGCTCCTTCAATGCTTATTATATGCAATTTTTCCAAAAATATTCATCATATTTTATTTATATATAGGGGAATACTAACTTCTTTTGCAAAAATTAGAACCAAAGCTCTTGACATCAGCCCAAAAGGGTGGTATAATGTCCTTAATAATACGCTCTCTTAATATAATTTTGAAGACGGGTTTTCAAAAGTGTTTATGATTGATAATGAAAAAGGTCAAAACAAAAAGAAAACAAGCAAAAAACTGATTGCTGTTTTCATTATTCTCGGATTTCTCATAGTTATAGCAGGCGCTCTTGTCGGCACCTTTATTGCCATGAGAACTATCGGTAAACGATCAATGGAAAACAGACGTCAGGAGGCAACCGTTGCTTTTGATGAAGCATACGACAACGAGACAGGGCTTTCCTTTGAGGACGGACGCATCAAATATAACGGAAGCGTATATGAATTCAACAACGAAGTTTCAACCTTTCTGTTTATCGGCGTCGATAGTCCCGAGCTTTCTCACGAGGACGGTGCTGTTGCTGATTCGGGTCTTGCCGACACGATTCTTCTGGCCGTACTCAATGAGGCGGAAAAAAGCCTTAGGATTATCCCTGTTGACCGAAATTCTATAACAGAAATCGAGATTTATAATTCCTTCGGCGAATCGGTTGGAACGTCCATGTCGCAGATCGCGTATGCTTATGCGTACGGCGACGGCAAGGAGTTGAGCTGTGACCACACGGCAGACGTTGTTTCCGAATTCCTTTACGGAATACCTGTTCACGCATATTTCGCTATGCCCTTATCGGTTATTGCCGACGTGAACGACTCGGTTGGCGGAGTTACGGTTGAGCTTACCGAGGATATGCCGTTATACAACGGGAAAAAGACTATTGAATATAAAAAGGGAGACACAGTTCGTCTGCGCGGTGCATTAGCCGAGTCCTATCTGAAGGCCAGACAGGGTGTTGGCGACGGCTCGAATACCGGAAGAATGAGCCGACAGAAAAACTATCTCTCGTTACTTATAGAAAAAGCGAAATCGGCTTTTTTCAAGGATGTTACCCTTGTGGTTGACATATATAAAATAATCAAGGATAAAACCTGCACGGATCTGACAGAGAGCGAAATGATTTATCTTGCCACGTTGCTCACTGATCTCAATATTGAATTTCTCTCAATTCCCGGCAAAACCGAAACCGACGGGGAATATGACGAGTTTTATGCCGACGGCGAGAAGCTTTTGGAGCTTGTGCTTGATGTTTTTTATCTTCCTATTTCATCTTAACGGTGTATTATGAAAAAGATTGAATCTCGTAAAGTATTCTGGATTACTCTATTTGTAATATTCTGCCTTGTGGCAGGCATCTGCTTGGGCTTTTTCATTTATAGCTTCGTGAATCAAAAGATCGTGAACGAGGCTATGAAGGATGCACAAGGTATCGTTACCCTTCCGGTATACGTCGATAACGGCGTGCCCGTGGGAACGGATACGGTTGCCGAAGAGAAAGAGGTTGTTGTCCGCGAATTTCGAACCATCGACTTTGAGGAGCTTTGGATGACTGCTCCCGATACGTACGCGTGGATCGATATTCCCGACACGAAGATATCCTATCCGATAGTTCAGCACCCGACAAACGACAGATACTATATCCGCCGTTCAATCAACGGCTCGTATGATGCCTCGGGCTGTATTTTCAGCGAGTCCTTGACAGATACGGATTTTGAGGACGAAAACACCCTGCTTTACGGTCATTATATGGACAACGGCACGAAATTCGGAGAGCTGTTAAAATATTCCAACAAGGATTTTTTCAACTCACACCGAATAATATATATTTACACACCGACGAAAATTCTGACCTATCGGGTTTTTGCAGCTGTTCCATTCAGCTCACGTCACGTTCTTAAAACGTACAGCCATTTCCCCGAGCCGCTTGAAATTTTCATGAAGGACGTAAGATCGGTTACCGACGCGAGAGCTGTTTTCGCAGACGGCGATTTCCCGAAAGAGGACGAAAAGATTTTAACCCTGTCAACCTGCATGGAAAACAATTCCAAAAAGCGTTTCCTCGTTTTGGCAAGGCTTATCGACTCACAATTGTATCCCTATTGAATTAAATAAATATTTTTTTACAAAAAAAGGAGAAACACCATGAAAAAGCTTCTATCCCTTCTTATAGTTGCAACAATGCTTCTTTCGGTTATGGCATTGGTAGCTTCTGCCGCTAACAGCTCTGTTGGCGAGATCACAGTTTCAGACAAAAAATTCACCACCCCCGAGGGTTCTGATTTCACAGGCACTGTAAAAGACCCCGCAACAGGTGAAGCAACACCTATCGACCTTACAAAGTTTGAGTACATCGACAAGACAACAGGTGAAAAGAAGACAGTTAACCTTTACGCGTATATTATCGTCATTCCTCATGCGTTTTCGGACACAGAATGGACGTCTGTAAGCACAATCACAGGTGCTCTCGGCGACACATATAAGGATTACAAGGGTTACACAGCATTTGAGGTTACTCTTTCAGAGGAAGGCAAGGCTATTCTCGGCGACACAGTTCTCGAATCAATCAACCTCATTCTTAACGTTCCCGGTCTTGACGCTATAACAAATCCCACAACTGTTGTTTTTGATAATGACAAGTATGCAGTTGACGCGAAGGCAAATGTTGACGGCTACGAGCTTAAGCTTATAGTTAACCTTGGCGCTGATTTTTCTGCTTACTATGCAATTCTTAACACAGCAGCTGAAAAGTCTCCCGAGACAGGCGTTAACTCCTTCGCAACAATAGCTCTCGTTGCACTCCTCGTGGTTTCTCTTGCAGGCGTTGCATTCGCTGGTAAGAAGGTTTTTTCTAAATAAGAAATCATTATAAAAAATTTGCCCATCTCCATTTGGAGATGGGCTTTTTTATCAGTCGATATTTCTGTCAATCTTAAAGCGCATAATCTTCCGAAGCGTATTTTTCGGGAAGTCTGTTTTGCGAACGCGAACCTGATTTATCTTCTTATAGGGAACGGCGTTCTTATTGTATTTTTCAACAAAGGGTGCGAGATATTCCTTTTCGTCGCCGATATCACTTGCCGCAACGAATTC
>JAZRJC010000060.1:0-1843 GCA_045645605.1 Eubacteriales bacterium
TGGTTCGAGAGAATATCTGTCGGTGAGGATCGAGATTTCTCTTTTTGAAGGAGCAAGGCGAAACAGACTGTATTGCTACAGAGATGGGCATATCTGGAACGCACAAAAACAGTATTTGCTCTCAAAAAAGGATATTATCCGAGAGTTCGACTTGAAGAGGTCGGAGGGCTTTGATAAAAAACAGTTGAAGTCCTTTTGCGGAGCTTTTTTCAGCGGGCCTTCCGTTGCTTTCATCACGGGAAACGGAAAAGATGGCTCTGCTCACGATATTGCCTTTCCGATGCAGTTAGAAAGATAATACAATGTATAATGAAAGAAACGCTGTCGGCTAATGCCTGACAGCGTTTCGTGTTTTTGTTTTTACAGCTCAATTCCTCTCAATTTTATAAATTCGGAAACTTCCTTTTCGGTTGGGATTGACTTTGATGCTCCGTGACGGCTGACTGTGATCGCAGCGGCAACATTTGCAAACCTTACCGAGCGCATAATATTTCCGCTTCTTAAATATTCAAGCGTCATAGCGGCGGTAAAAACGTCGCCGGCGGCGGTTGTGTCAACGACCTTAACCTCGTAAGAGGGGGCGATGTTGTAAAATTTTCCGTCATAGACAAGAGCTCCCTTATCTCCTAACTTTATCACATAGTACCTTGAATCAACAATCTTTTGCAGCTTGACTGCGGCACGAAGTGCAGAATCGGCACCGTCGGGTTTTATTCCTGTGTATGCTTCAGTCTCTTCTTCGTTCGGGGAGAAGATCTCGAGCTTCGGAAGCTTGTCAAAGGGGAAATCGGGCTTTGCAGGGCCTGCATCTATAACAATAGGAATGTTTTTCTTCGCCGCAAAAAAGGATGCAGATAAAATAGCCTCATTCGGTATTTCAAATTGCATAAGTAATGCGTCGGGATAACAGAGAAGCGCTTCCTCGGCGTCGTCGGCGTCAAGCTCGTTGTTTGCGCCCGGAAAAACCGAGATTCTGTTTTTGCCGTCTGGCTCAACCGTAATTGCGGCAAGTCCCGTTGGGGAGGATTGCGAAAACTTGAGCGCATTGATGTTAATTCCTTCATTTATATATAGCTGCTTTAATTGTGCACCGTTTGCATCCTTGCCAAGCTTTGCGCAAAAAACGCAGTCACCGCCGAGTCTTTGAGTGGCAATAGCGGAATTTGCACCTTTTCCGCCGGGATTGTATGAGTAGCTTCCGTCCTCGATGAGAGTTTGCCCCGCTTCCGGAATCTTTTTTACGTTCATAACGAAATCAATGTTTGCAGAGCTTACAACCAATATTCGCTTTTTCATAGACGGCCTCCATTTTGTGTATTTTATACAATTATTGTACCACATTTTAGTTAATTGTGCAAGTGATTTATAAAAAGTTGCAATTTTAATATTTTTTCGCTCAAAACCATTGACAAATAAGGGTTGTTGAGATATAATAATAAGGCTGTCGCAAATGAAGGCAGGCTGCTTCAAGGCTGTTTTGGCAGGTTTTTTGGGAGTTGAAAAAAATTTTTGAAAAACTTTCAAAAAAGTACTTGACAAAGGGGGAACGAAGTGGTATAATAGACAAGCGCTCTGCAAAAAGGGAACTTTTTGAGGTGTGCGAAATCGGTCATTGAAAATTGAACAACAAGAGATTAAGTACAAAGCAAAACTATTAAATAGTGTGCGAAAAAGTAATCTCGCAATTCTTGAGAGAGAATACAACTCAAACAAAAGTAAGAAAGAGCAAAAGACAAGCTCTAAATAAGATTTGGGACCTCAGAAGAGGTTTTAGATACAATTATTTAGAGAGTTTGATCCTGGCTCAGGATAAACGCTGGCGGCGTGCATAACACATTCAAGT
>JAZRJC010000061.1:0-26582 GCA_045645605.1 Eubacteriales bacterium
CGGAAGGTGTCCGCCGCCGCCACAACAACTCTCTTTCCGCTCTCGCGAAGAATGTTTGAAATCTTACCGATAGATGTTGTCTTGCCCGCACCGTTAACGCCGATCACGAGCACTACCGACGGCGTGCTATCAAGCACAAGCGGCTTGCCCTCGCCGATCATATCGGCAATAATCTCGTGAAGAGCCTTCATAACCTCTTCCTTTTCGGAAAGACGGTCATTCTTGATTCTATCACGAAGTCTGTCAATGATCTCCTCGGCAGAGCTCACTCCTACGTCGGCACAAATAAGCACCTCGAGAAGCTCCTCAAGCATATCCTCGTCAACCTTGACAAACGCCTTAAATATATTATCAATCTGATCTACAAAATTAGCCTTGGTTTTAGTAAGCCCTACCTTAAGCTTGTCTAAAAACCCCATCCCAATCGTCTCCTTCGGTTTTTTGAATTTTCCCTACGTTGAGAGAAAGCACCTTCGATATACCGTGCTCAGGCATAGTTACGCCGTAAAGACGGTCTGCTACCTCCATCGTTCCTCGGCGATGTGTGATAAGAATAAACTGTGTTCCGCCCGAATAACGCTTTATGTATTCGGCAAATCTCGCTACGTTTACCTCGTCAAGCGCCGCCTCAATCTCGTCAAGAATACAGAACGGGGTTGGGTTAACCTTGAGAATTGCAAAGAAGAGTGCAATAGCAACAAAGGACTGCTCTCCACCCGAGAGCTGCATAAGGCTCTTGATAATCTTGCCGGGAGGTGCTGCCTTGATCTCGATTCCGCTGTTAAGAATGTCCTCGGGATCGCTCAGCTGAAGCTCAGCCGATCCGCCTCCGAAAAGCTCGGAGAAGGTCTTATTAAAATTTTCGTTGATCTTGTTAAATGAGTCCACGAATGCAGACTTCATCTCGCCCTCAAGCTTGCCGATTATCTTGGAAAGGTCGTCCTTTGCCTCGGTCAAATCCTTTATCTGACCCGTCATATAATCGTATCTCGTCTTGACCTCGGTATATTCCTCTATTGCCGACACGTTGACAGAGCCAAGTGCACGAAGCTTGTTTTTACATTCGGTCTGAATGCTTGACGCCTCGCGACGGCTCTCGAAATCAAGGGTAGGATATCCAAGCTCGACAGCACCCGCACGGGTAAGCTCATATTCCTCCCAAAGCCTTGAGGAAAGCTTATCCTGCTCGCCGACAAGCTGCTGAAGTTTGTTTTCGTTTTGCGTGTGACTTCTGAATGCGAGCTCCTTTTCGTTGGTCTTATCCTTGATTTTTGAGCGAATTTCATTAAGCTTTCTCTCAAATTCAAGGCTGCCCTCCTCGGTTTTCGCTCTCTCTGCATTCAGGCGCTCAAGCTCTGCCTCGCCCGATTTTGCCTTACTTCTGTTCTCAACAAGCTCATTCTCGAAAATCTTGATATTTCTCTCGTATTCCTCGATCTTCTCCGCAAAGGATGCGATCTCGGCGTTATAAGAGTCGATTCTTTCTCTTGAGCCGGCAACGAAGAGCCGTTCGGTTTCAATATCCTTGTTTGTTTCGCTTACCTTGATATAAAGCTCCGTCTGAGCACGGCGAAGTTCCTCCGCCTTGTCCGAGATTTCGTTTTTCTCGATTTCCTTCTCGGTACGGAACTCACTTATCTCGTCAATTCGCTTTGTTAAATCCGCCTCGCTCTTTGTAAGAGCCTCAAGATCGTCGTCATATCTGCGGCGAGCCTCGGCAAGTGCCTCGAAGTCTGCCGTCAACTTTTCCGACAGTGAATTATTAGCGTCAAGCTTGGCTACGAGCTGGTCATATTCCGCATTCTCCGCATTCATCATCGTCTGCATCAAGCGGTATCTCTCGTTTGCCGAAAACAGATTATCCTCATAAGACTTTATGCTCTTGTCGGTTGCTGAAAGCTCGTTTTCATATTTCTGAAGCTCACGCTCCTGACCCAAAAGCTCTGCTGTCAGCTTTTCTATCTCACTCGAACGGCTCAAAATTCCGCTGTCACGCTTTGCCGAACCGCCGGTAAACGAGCCTCCGTGATTTATCTGCTGACCGTCAAGAGTAACGGCACGAATCTTATATTTAAGTGCCTTTGCCATATTTGTGGCATTGTCTATATTATCAAATATAACAGTTCTTCCAAGATGAGATGAAACGATTTCACGGAACTCGGAATCACATCTGACAAGCATATCAGCAGTTCCGATATATCCCGTATATCTTGATGCGTCCTTCACCTCACCCGATTGGAAAGCTCCCTTTACAGAGGTTATCGGGTCAAAGGTTGCTCTTCCTGCGTTGGCAGCCTTGAGTGCAAAAATTGCCGCCTTTGCAGTTTCTTCATCCTCAACTACGATATTCTGAAGTGCTGCTCCGAGTGACGTTTCGATAGCGGTAATATACTTTTCATCAACAGAAATAAGCTTTGAGAGCGGACCGTAAATTTTTCCGCAAGAGGCTCCCGTGCGTGTTTTGACAGCACCCGCCTCATACTGCTTCATAACGAATCTTACAGAATTGTTGTACCCCTCAAAGTGCTCTTCCATACGGCGAAGTGCATCAATTCTTTGCTCAAAGGAATCACGCTTTGCCATAGCACGACCGCGTTCCTCAAGCTGTGCCGTGTGGCGTCGCTGAAGCTCGTTCTTCTTTTCCTCAAGCTCCTCGATCTCCCTTTTGCAGTTCTCCAATTCTGCATTATATTTTTCAAGACTCTGACGTGCGTCCTCGCATTTTTTCTGCAGAATTTCAGAAGCTTTATTATACTCCTCAATCTCGGAAAGAATAGAGGTATTCTTATCCTTATCCTTGCTCTTGGCATTCTCAAGGACAGAAATTCTGACCTTTATATCAACTCTCTCTGCCTCAAGCTGCCTGATATCGTCAAGAGAGGTGGCAATAGCATCCTCAAGGGACTCTGCCGAAGACATATACTCGGCAACAAGGCGGTTATTATTCTCCTGCTCTTTTGCAAGTGCCTCAAGTCTCAGATTAAGCTCCTCTTCCTTTTCGATGTGAGACTTCATAGCCTCGGCCTCTCTCTCAATTGACACCCTTGCCATATCGCGAGACGCCTCCGCACCCGAAATAAACTCCTTCGTGTGCGCAATATTCGTTTCGCCAACCTTAAAATCAGAGTCAAGAGCGTGGTTAATATTCGTTTGCTCACGGATCTTTGTTAAAAGCTGCTCGGATATGAGCTTATTTGACTGCGACTCCTCAAAAAGCTTGTCATTTTGACTTTCGAGTGCCGTCAGGCTGTCCTCAATTCCCTGAAGCTGAATTTCCGAAAGCTTGAATTCGCTCTCGGCACGGCTTATATCTCCGCGGATCTTCTCTGTGTCAAAGAGCCAGAGCTGAACGTCAGCCATCTTCTTCTTTTCATAAAGCTCAAGATATTTTTTAGCCTTCTCGGATTCACGGCGAAGCGGCTCAACGCGTCCCTCAAGCTCGCTCAAAATATCGTTGATACGAAGCATATTTTCCTCGGTTGCATGGAGCTTTCTCTCCGCCTCGCTCTTTTTGTGGCGGAATTTTGCAATACCCGATGCGTCCTCAAAAATGCTTCTTCTCTCGTCGCTCTTCTTTGAAACAATCTCGGCAATTTTTCCCTGACCGATAATTGAATATCCGTCACGGCCGATACCGGTGTTCATAAAAAGCTCGTATATGTCCTTCAATCTTACAGGCTTGCGGTTAATAAAATATTCGCTCTCACCTGCACGGTAATAACGGCGTGTAACCGTCACCTCATCGTAAGGACTTTCAAGATGTCCGCCCTCCTCGGTCGTATTGTCAAAGGTTACGGATACCTCTGCGTATCCCATAGGACGACGGCTGTCAGCACCTCCGAAAATAATATCCTCCATTTTCGTTCCGCGGATATTTTTGGAAGAGATCTCGCCAAGAACCCAACGCATAGCATCCGATATATTCGATTTTCCGCTTCCGTTAGGGCCAACGATAACTGTGCTGCCCTTCTCAAAGCTAAGCTTTGTCTTGTCCGGGAAGGATTTGAAGCCTTGAAGCTCAAGTGATTTCAAATACAAGGGATTTTACCTCCGAAATTCAAAAAATCAATCATTATATTATACCGCAAAAGTTGACTTTTTTCAATAACTCTTACGCTATTTATTCCTAAATTTACAAAATATTTATCTTTTATTCTCTGAATATTCCTTTTTTTCTGCCCGATAGCCTTTGAGGTTGCCCCATTCGGCACGTAAATGACAAGCGTATCGCATTTTCTTTTGTTTTCAGCCACGTCAAGTGCCTCGCAAATTTTATCAAAAAACAGCTCTCCCATAGCAAGCTCACCAACCGATACATGATTAGCTCCGCCGAAAACCTTATCCTCAGACGACAGATTTTCCGACGCACAAAGTCCTATTCTGATACAAGGAACGTCGTTCAAATCGAATATTTTAAGCACTTCCTTCGTTCTGATAACAGCATCCTCTATATCAAGCGGAATATACTCCCCCGCCATCGACATCTCACAAAGCTCTGTGTCATAAAAAACAACGGTTGGGTAAATTCTTGCGCCGTCAGCACCCATGCGACAGATTTCCTTTGCCGTAAAAATCTCTTTCTCTATATCAGACATGGGCAAGCCTATCATCATTTGACCGACAAGATGAAATCCATGCTCCTTTATTTTTCGGCAGGCGCGCTCGGCGCACTCTCTCGAGTGTCCTCTCCGCGAGGCTGAAAGCACCGCGTCGTCCATACTCTGAAGTCCAAGCTCGATGGTTTTGACGCCGTACCACCCGAGGATCTCCAAAATTTCATCGTCAATATAGTCGGGACGGGTCGAAAGACGAATGCTGTCAACCCTGCCCTCACAAACGTACTCATATGCAACACCAAGCAAATAAAGCATAAGTTCTCGGTCAATTCCCGTAAACGAGCCGCCGAAAAAGGCAATTTCCACCTCAATATCGTCCCCCATCGGAATCGTAGAAAGCGCCGTTTCGATCTCTTCCTTTACGTTTTCTTTTACAAAATCCGTATGTCCCGAAATCGACCTCTGATTACAGAAAACACAGTTGTTTGGGCAACCCAAATGTGGAATAAATATTGGAATATTTATATGTCGAGAACTCATTTTTCACCTCAAATAAAAAGCAAATAGGAGACTGACCAAAACCCAGTCTCCGTTGTATTATCAAGCCTCGCCGAACAGCTTCAGCGCCTCTGCCGCCGCATTTTGCTCCGCCTCACGTTTCGTTTTTCCGACACCGCTTCCGATAACGTTGCTGTTAAGCCGTGCTTCAACCGTGAAGGTCTTTCTATGGTCAGGGCCGCTTTCTCCAACAGTTATATATTCAAGCTTCTCGCCCTCAACCTGCTGAATGATCTGCTGAAGCATCGTTTTGTTGTCGATAGCACGGCCACCCTTCTCAAGCTGCTGAAGCTCGGAAATAATGAAAGGAAGCACGAAATCTGCAACCATCTTTTTTCCGTTCTTTCCGGCATCAAGATAAATAGACGCCAAAACCGCTTCAAAAGCATCCGCTAAAATAGATTTTCTCTCTCGTCCGTTAGTTTTTTCCTCACCGTGACCGAGTCGCAAAAAGCTTCCGAGTCCTATCTCCATAGCAAATTTAGACAAAGCCCTCTCGCATACGACGTCTGCTCTCATTCTCGTAAGCTCCCCCTCGGGTCGCTTCGTATAATGCGAAAACAAATATTCGCTAACGACTATGGAAAGCACCGAATCACCAAGAAATTCAAGCCTTTCATTACACTCGCTTTCCTTGTGCTTCAAGTGTAATTCATTTGAATATGACGAATGCGTCAGTGCCTTATCGAGAATTGAAATATCGTTATACCTGTATCCAAGCTTTTCTTCAAGCAATTTAATATCAAGGGGTAAATTTGCCATAATAATCCCGTCCTTTCCGCAAAAATTATATTTTTTAGAGTCAAAAAAGACAAATCCTTATTCCGCGGTCGTCTCTTCCGCACATCTCTCCGCCAAGCGTTTTTCACGAAGAGCTGCCGCCTCTTTTTCAATAGTTTCTGTAATTCCCGACCCCGCAAAGGAATAAGCCTGCTTTATCGCACTGCAAAACGCCTTTGCCTTTGAATTTCCGTGTGCCTTTATTACCGGCTTTTTAAGACCCAAAAAGGGTGCTCCGCCGTATTCCGTCGTGTCAAATCTCTTCTTGAGAGAGCTGAGCTGACGCTTTACAAGAACGGCTGAAATTTTTGTAAGTCCGTTCGTCAAGAAAAGGTCCTTGAGCGAGCCTATCATAAGCTTGCCCATTCCCTCAATCGTTTTAATGAGAATATTTCCCGTAAAGCCGTCTGTAACAAGCACGTCGCAGGCATTTTTCGGGAGTCTGTTTCCCTCAATATTGCCAACGAAATTTATCGACTTATTCTCTTTTAGTCTCTTGTAGGTTTCAACCTGAAGCTCGGTTCCCTTGCATTCCTCAGAGCCGTTATTGAGAAGTCCCACTCTCGGGGCGTCGATGCCAAACATATTTTTCATATATATCGAGCCCATAACGGCAAATGCTTCAAGATATTCGGGAGTGACGTTGATATTAGCACCCGAATCCATAAGCAAAATAGGATTATTCATCGGAAGAACTGTTGCAATTCCGGCACGCTGGATTCCCTTTATCTTGCGAACTGTAAGACTTGCCGCAGTAAAGAGCGCACCCGTGTTTCCCGTACTTACAAAAGCGTCACCCTCGCCTGCCGCAAGAAGCTTAAGTCCTGCCACCATTGAGCTGTTCGGCTTTTTACGAACCACAGTTATCGGGTCGTCTGTCATTTCGATAGTCTCGGGAGCGTCAAAAATCTCAAAGCCCGATATATCAAGCTGAAGTTCGTTTGCCGTCGATATTATTTGTTCATGGTCGCCGACAAGAGTGTATTCTGCCGAACAAATCTCTGATGCCATACAAGCTCCCTTGATAAGCTCGGCAGGAGCATTGTCGCCACCCATAACGTCAACAATTATACGCATATTTTTACCTTTCATCATTTACCAAGTAAGTATTCTTCACACAAAATCTTTATTACCTCAAGAGAACGGACACCATATGCCTCGTTTCTTGCGGTCTTACCGCCCTTGACCTTCTTCTCAAGCGGCTTTATTATGCCGAAATTCGCATTCATAGGCTGAAAATGACCTACACCACCGCGCGAAACGTAAGCACCCATAGCGCCTATCATCGTTTCCTCGGGGAAGATTATTTCTTCCATCGAAAGCGCCTCGCGGGCAGCGTTTATACCCGCAACAAAGCCTGATCCGGCAGATTCGATATATCCCTCAACTCCCGTCATCTGTCCTGCAAAGTAAACGCCATTCTTTTCAAGAAGCGAATATTTCGGACTAAGAACTCCGGGAGAATTAAGAAACGTATTTCTGTGCATAACCCCATAACGCAAAAATTCCGCATTCTGAAGTCCGGGAATCATTCTGAAAACCTCTCTTTGAGCACCAAACGTCAAGTGAGTCTGGAAGCCGACGAGATTATACATAGTTCCCTCTTTGTTTTCCTTGCGAAGCTGAATAACCGCATAGGATTCCTTGCCCGTTCTCGGGTCAACGAGTCCCACAGGCTTCAGTGGCCCGAAAAGCAGAGTGTCGTGACCTCTCTTCGCCATAACCTCAACAGGCATACAGCCCTCAAATACCGCTAATTCCTTTTGCTCCTCGCGGTCAAAGTCCTTAAGCTCTGCCTCCTCGGCGGAAATTAAAGCGTTATAAAAAGCATCGTATTGCTCGCGGGTCATTGGGCAGTTGATATAGTCCGCATCACCCTTATCATATCTTGATGCAAAGAATGCGATATCCATATCTATTGACGAGAAATCAACGATAGGGGCAGCCGCATCAAAGAAATGAAGTCCGCAAAGACCCAAATCGTTTTTGATGTATTCTGCCATAGCGTCAGAGGTCAAAGGGCCTGTTGCGATTACAGTCACTCCCTCGGGAAGAGAGGTAACCTCATCGCAAATTACGTCAATATCGGGATTCTCGTTTATTTTATCGGTTATATACCTTGAAAATAGTGCTCTGTCAACGGCAAGTGCCGAGCCTGCAGGTACTCTCGTGGCATCGGCAGCCTCAAGAATAAGAGACCCCATTTGGCGAAGCTCCGCCTTTAATAGACCAACAGCGTTCGACAAACTGTCCGAGCGAAGAGAATTAGAGCATACAAGCTCTGCAAAGCCCTCGCTATGATGTGCGGGCGTGTACTTTTTCGGCTTCATCTCATAAAGCGTGACGTGAGCGCCTTGGCGCGCCGCCTGATACGCCGCCTCACAGCCTGCAAGACCTGCGCCTATTATATTTACATTTGGTTTCATTAAAACTCCGTCAAATCAGAGGTTGCTGAAATTATTCCTCTGAAATTTCAATATCCTTTGTAATTTCCTCTTTGTATCCGCAAGATTCGTTGTGGCAGATAAGAAGTGCCTTTCCCTTTTTGCGGAAGAGCATTTGTCCGCAATCGGGACAATTTTTGTCTGTAGGCATATCCCAGGACGAGAAGTCACATTTCGGATAATTTTCACAGCTGTAGAAGGTCGTTCTGTTCTTGCCGTGCTTTATAAGCACCTTGCCGCCGCACTTGGGGCAGGCAACCGAAAGTTCCTTGTTCTTCTGCTTTGTAAACTTACATTCGGGATATCTGCTACAAGCATAGAATGCTCCGTATTTACCCGTTCTCTGCACCATATCGGATCCGCAGATCTCACACTTGAAATCCGCAACAACGGGAGACACAGCCTCCTCACGCACCTCTTTCTCTTCCTTCTTTTCTGGAGAGTTCAAGGGCTTTGTATTTCTACAGGTCGGATAGTTGGGGCAAGCGGCAAACTTGCCGAACTTACCGCTCTTTACAACCATTCGGCTACCACATTTATCGCAAATTATGTCTGTTTCCTCTGCCGGAAGAGCATACTTGCCGTCAGCTACGTCAGTCTCTGCAGCAGAAAGCTCCTTCTCAAAGTTTTCATAGAATTCACGAAGAATCTTCTGCATATCGCTCTCGCCCTTTTCAATGCTGTCAAGATCGTTTTCCATATCGGCTGTAAATTTATAGTCAACGATATCAGAGAACTTATCTATCATAAGAGCCGTCGTCATCTCTCCGAGAGCTGTCGGAACGAGTGCCTTTCCCTCTCGGGTTACGTAATTTCTGCCTATAATGGTAGTTATAATAGGCACGTAGGTTGAAGGACGTCCGATTCCCTTTTCCTCAAGGAACTTAATAAGCGATGCTTCTGTATATCTTGCGGGAGGCTCTGTGAAATGCTTATCGGGACTTATTTTGTCAGCGTTAAGCTTCTCCTTTTCCGCAATCTCGGGCAGGCGGAGATTCTTGATCTCGTCCTCTCCGTCGCTTTGACGGCTCTCCTCCTCACTCTCCTCATAAACTGCCATATATCCGCCGAAGGCAACCGTATATCCGCTCGTTCTGAAGATATAATCTGCCGCCGAGAAATCAGCCGTTACAGTATTAAGCTCTGCCGATTCCATCTGGCTCGCAACGAATCTTTCCCAGATAAGCTTATAGAGCTTGAACTGGTCGGGGGTCAGATATTTCTTTATAAGAGACGGCTCAAGAGCAACGTTTGATGGACGAATAGCCTCGTGCGCGTCCTGTGCATTTGAACGGGACTTATAAACTCTTGCCGTTTTGGGATAGTAATTGTCGCCGTATTTTTCTGAAATGAACGCCTTTGCAGCGTCTCTTGCATCGTCCGAAATTCTGAGCGAGTCGGTACGCATATAAGTGATAAGACCCTGAACACCGCCGTTCTCTGCCCCGAGGTTTACACCCTCGTAAAGCTCCTGCGCAACTCTCATAATTCTTGCAGACTGGAAGCCAAGCTTTTTATACGCCTCCTGCTGCATAGTTGACGTGGTGAATGGGGGCTGAGGAAGCTTGTGCTTTGTTGCCTTCTTTACGTTGAGAACAACAAAATCGCATCCGTCAATCGCCTCAAGAACCTTGTTCGTATCAGCTTCGTTCGAAAGCTTAATCTTTCCGTTCTTGTCACCTATGAAATGAGCTGTAAAGCTTCTGCCGTCCTTTGAGGATAGAGAAACGTCGATAGTCCAGTATTCAGACGGAACAAACACACGGATTTCATTCTCGCGCTCAACTATCATTCTCGTTGCAACAGACTGAACTCTTCCTGCACTGAGGCCGCTCTTTATACTCTTCCAAAGAATAGGACTTAATTTATATCCCACGATTCTGTCAACGATTCTTCTCGTCTGCTGTGCATTGACAAGATTCATGTCAACAGTTCTCGGGCTTTTTATTGCTGTCTTAATGGCTGTTTTTGTAATCTCGTTAAAGGTTACTCTGCGGGTTTTCTCTGTTGGGATTCCGAGCGCGTTTGCAAGGTGCCAGGAAATTGCCTCGCCTTCGCGGTCAGGGTCGGTTGCAAGGAACACTTTATTTGCATTCTTTGCTTCCTTCTTTATAGATTTGATAAGGTCTCCCTTACCTCTGATGTTAATGTAGTGTGCATCGAAGCCGTTTTCGATATCAATACCGAGCGTGCTTTTCGGAAGGTCACGAACGTGTCCCTTCGATGCAATAACTTTATAGTTTGAGCCTAAATAAGTCTTTATTGTGTTCGCCTTTGACGGAGACTCCACGATTACAAGATTCGCCATTGGTTTGTTCCTTTCGATAATCCGTTGTATTGGTTTATTTATTACGCTTAATTATTAACAATTTGAGTAACTCAAATAAAATTTTCAATTTTTAATGTACAGACCGCCGGGGAGCGAGCTTATGATTCCAAGCATCTCGAGAAGTGCAAGCGAGCCCATAGTTTCCGCTCCGCTGTATCCTACCGAGGCAAGCTCGTCTGCCGAAATTGCACGGTCGTCAGGAAATGCGGCCAATATTTCTCTCTGCTTGTCACTGAGAGCTGCAAGCTTCTTCTCGGTATTTTCGGGAGAACGCTTTATTCTCGGTGCACTCAGCTCAGCCTTCTTCTCCTCATCCATATCGGCATCCGAATTTTGAGGCTTACGTTTCTTTAGTCTTGGCTTTAGCATTTCCGCTAAATCAGGCTCGTTCTTTTCCTTTATCGGAGATACACGGCGGCTTGCCCGTAGTGTTGATCCCGACCCTAAATTTGACTTGCCGTCATTTACCCTTTTGTCAAGCACAAAGCAAACTCCGTACCTTTCAAAAGCCTCCTCGCAAGGCTCGGAACGAGCCTGCGCATAACTTAAGTTTGTGTAATTTATCGAATGTCCGTAGTAAAATTCGTATGCGTTAATAATGTCCGAGCTTGACAGAACCATCGTGGCTCCATCCTTGATAAGCTTGTTAGTGCCGTTTGCGTTATGGTCACCGACCTTGCCGGGAATCGCAAAAATCTCTCTTCCCTGCGCAAGTGCCTTCTCGGCAGTGATCATAGCTCCGCTTTCCATATCACATTCAACAACCAGCGTTCCGTTTGAAAGTCCGCTGATAATTCTGTTTCTCATAGGAAAATTCGGTTTGTTCGGTCTTGTTGTCGGTGCATACTCCGAGACGACGGCACCGTGCTTTACGATCTCGTTGTAAAGCTTTACGTGCTCGGACGGATAGACAACGTCAACACCGCTTCCGAGAACAGCTATCGTTTTGCCCTTTGCGCTAAGTGCACCGCAAGCCGCAGCACCATCGCCTCCAAGTGCCATTCCGCTGACAATAGTTACGTTGGCAGATGCTAACTCATATGCTATTTTATACGCATACCTTGCGCCGTATTCACTCATCTTTCTCGTTCCGACCACAGCAATTGAAACGCTGTTGTCAAGATTCGGAAACTCACCCTTAAAATAAAGGAGCACGGGCGGATTATTCAGTGTTCTCAAGCGGGACGGATATCCCTTACAGCCGTAATCAAGGATTCCTATTCCGTTTCTCGTGCAATAATCCAAAATTGCATTTGCTTCCGTCAGATCCTTATTAAGCAGAGAATCGGATACACTCTCGGGCAGATCATAGCTGCGAAGGTCTCCCTCGTCGGCACTGTATATCTCGTAAGCCGAGCTGAAATGCTCCATAAGATAAGCAAAGTGACGGCTTCCGGGCTTCAGAATCTGTGCAAGCCAAACCCAATAAAGCTTATCTGTCATATCCTTCCCCTCCAAAAATTACAAGCTCTTCCTTGCCGCTTCCCACATACAAACAGCAGCAGCCGTTGCAGCGTTAAGCGACTCGGTTCCTTCCATCATCGGAATAAATACGCTACCTGACGACGCTTCGATCGTCTCTGCCGACAGCCCGTGTCCTTCGTTTCCCACCAAAAACACGTCTGTCTCCAAAATTTCAAACTGTCCAAGCTTAATAGCACCAAAATCAAGTGCAGTTGCAAAAACTCTGCGACCGCTATCCTTTATTGCCCTTATTGTATCGGGCAAATTATCTGTTTTAACAGTCGAAACCTTAAACAGCGCCCCCATTGAAGCGCGAACGGTCTTGGGATTGTAAATATCCGCGCAGTCCTCACTCATCACTATTTGGCTTACGCCAAAAGCAGCGGCACAACGCAAAACAGCACCCAGATTTCCGGGGTCTCTGACCGATTCAAGCATAAAGAGTCTGCCATCCGCAAGCTCAAAATTTCCATTACTTATTTTAATGCTTTTATGTAATTTGTCAAGATGTTTTCCACAAAAAATTATTCCGTCGGGAGCTTTCTCATTCGTCATTTTCTCAAATGCCGAATCTCCCACAAGAATATATTCAACCGTTTTGTCGGGGATATTTGACAACTTATCCGTAAGCGTCTCCACAAGCTCTTTTTCTCGGCTTTCCTTTATAAAAACGTACTCGGGAGCAACACCGAAGGAAAGAGCCTCAACAAACAGCTTTTGTCCGTCAAAGCGGAAAAGCCCCTCGGCATCTCTATGCTTTTTATCCTCAAGCTTTCCGATTTTTACAACTGTCGGATTGCTTCTTGACGTAATAATATCGCCTACTCGACGCAACAAAATCGGCACAAAAACCCCTCCAAAATATATAAATATCTAAGACAAAAACCCGGAAAAACCGGGTTTTTTAGTCATTAGATTGCAGCTTTAGCTTTTTCTACGAGAGCAGCAAATGCGTCCTTATCGGAGATTGCGATCTCGGAAAGCATCTTTCTGTTAAGATTGATTCCGGCGAGCTTAAGACCGTGCATAAATGTTGAATAATTCATGCCGTTAACCTTTGCCTGTGCGGAAATACGAGTGATCCAGAGTCTTCTGAAATCTCTCTTCTTGAGCTTACGGCCGGCGAAAGCATAGTTGCCGCTCTTCATTACGGCCTGCTTTGCCATCTTGAAGTGCTTACTCTTAGCACCCCAGTAACCCTTAGCTGCCTTTAATACTTTATTTCTTCTCTTGCGCGTCATCATAGCGCCCTTAACTCTTGCCATTTTTCATATCCTCCTATTAGTATTCTTCTCTTATTTCTGAATAAGAGTTCTGATGTTTGCGGTCATTGCCGGACTAAGAATTGCACTTGAGCGAAGGAATCTCTTACGCTTTGCGCTCTTCAAACCGAGGTTATGACGGTGTTGGCAGTGATTCATCTTTACTTTGCCGCCGCCTGTTACAGAAAATCTCTTAGCGGAAGCCTTGTGTGTCTTGATTTTTCCCATTTTCTTTTTTCTCCTTTTCGAGTAAATCTATTATCATACAGAACCTTGCGCGGCAACGGGATGCCGTCACGGTGAATATGAACGGTGTAGTTATTTTGAAGGCTTTATCGGCACAACAATCATACTCATAAATCTGCCTTCGGTTGCGGGCTTCTTATCAACAGTTCCCTTTTCAGCAACGCTTGCGGCAAACTTATCAAGAATTTCTCTTCCGATTTCCATGTGGCTCATCTCGCGTCCTCTGAACTTAACAACAACGCGAACCTTGTTGCCCTGTGTTAAGAAACGCAATGCGTGATTTACCTTCGTTTCGAAATCGTGAGTATCGATTCGACAGGAAAGCTGAACCTCTTTAAGCTCAACAACCTGCTGCTTCTTACGAGCTTCCTTTTCTCTCTTTTCCTTATCAAAGCGATATTTACCGTAGTCCATAATACGGCAAACGGGCGGATCTGCCTGAGCCGCCATCATAACGAGGTCAAGCTCTTTGTCGTATGCAATCCTCAAAGCGTCCTCGCTTGACATAATACCAAGCTGCTCGCCGTCAGGTCCTACAACGCGGATTTCCTTTGCTTTGATTTCTTCATTGATAGGAGTCGTTTCCTTTGTGCTGATAATTATGCACCTCCGCAAATAAAATATAACAAAAACAAAACGAGTGCGAAAAAACACTTTTCCCGCACCAAAAAAACCGTAGCCAAAGCTTAGGTAAATATTGACGCCTGCTCGCCTTGCGGCAGGGTGAGAACGGGAACGTTCTGCTTTATTCCCGAAAATTATACCACGCTTTCTTCTTTTTGTCAAGGTCTTTTGAGAAATTTTCGAAAAATCTTTTTTTGCTGAAATTTCTTCATTTTATTTTTTTGCCCTTCATTAAAAATGCACAAAAATCAAAAACCTATTCTTTTCAACGCTTTGCACATTTTTCCACAGTTTTTCCACAAGAGTTTTCAACATTTTTTGAATTTTTCCACCAAAAAAATCGTCACTTTTGATAATTTACAAAAGCGCTTTTCTGTTGTATAATGTTTTCATATCGCACGGTGACACTGTTTTCAGCTGGGTATCAAGCTCATGATACTAACACGCTGTAACAGTTCTCATTCCGTGCCTTATTTTTTGCTCCTATATATAATTGTAAATAAATTCAAAATTCTATAGATTTTTCTTCTTAAATATGTTATAATATAGAGAAATTATCTTATAGTGGTAAATTTTACCCGAATAAAATCGAAAAAACAGGAAAGGAAACGCCTCTCGGCGTCAAAATATACCTAAAATAATGGCTACTATCGAAAAAGCAGAAAACCTATCTTTACCCGTGATCGTGCTTCGCGGTGTCGTATCCTACCCCTCCGTCGCAATCAATTTTGAATGCACCGAGGAATCCTCTATTAAGGCAGTAGATGCCGCAAATAAAAACGATTCGTATATTTTCATCGTACCGCAAAAGGACGTTTCCGCTCCGCGTTACGATGCGTCCTCATTTTTCTTCGTGGGCACGGTTGCAAAAATCAAGCAGTCAATCAAGGGGCCCGACGGAAATATACGCTTAATAGCGGACGGTGTTTGCCGTGCATCCCTCGTTGACGTTCGTCAGCTTGACGGATATATGACCGCTGACGTGCTTTGTAAAACGATAGTTACGGATGACAGCGGCATAAAGGTGCAGGCCCTTGTGCGCGAAACACAAACTCTTATCGACAAGCTCGTTTCTTTTCTCCCTTCCCCCTCGAACGAGCTGCGACTCCGCGCAACCGCGATAAGTAACCCCGGTCTTCTTGCGGATTTCGTTGCGTCAAATCTCCTTGTAAAATATGAGGATAAGCTCTCAGTCCTTGCCGAATTTGACCCTGTGAAAAGAATTAAGATTCTCAACGTGCTGATGGAAACCGAGATAGAAATTCTCGAATGTGAGCAGAATATCCATAAGACCGTCCGCGCAAAGCTCAACAGAAATCAAAAGGAATATTATCTGCGTGAGCAGCTCAAAACTATTCAGGATGAGCTTGGTGAGGCCGGAGGAACTGAGGCTGACGAATATTTCGATAAAATAATGAATGCCCATCTTCCGAAAAACGTGGAGGAAAAACTCTTAAAGGAAAACGAAAGACTTGCAAAAACTCCATTCGGCTCTGCCGAGGCAGGCGTTATGAGAACATATATCGATACCTGTCTTGAGCTTCCCTGGTTGAAAAAAACAAAGGACAGAGTGAGCATTACGGCGGCCGAAAAAATTCTTGATGCAGACCACGACGGACTCACAAAGGTAAAGGAAAGAATTATTGAATTTCTCTCTGTAAAGCAGCTGAATCCCGACCTTAAAAATCAGATAATCTGTCTTGTTGGCCCTCCCGGTGTCGGCAAGACCTCCATCGCCGAATCTCTGGCAAAGGCTATGAACAGAAAATACGTTCGCGTCTCTCTCGGAGGCGTTCGTGACGAGGCCGACATAAGAGGTCACAGAAAAACCTATATCGGCTCAATGCCGGGAAGAATCATAAACGCCATCTCACAAGCAAAGGTTAAAAATCCGCTGATTCTTCTTGACGAGATAGATAAGCTTACGTCAAATTCGCACGGCGATCCTGCATCAGCGCTCCTTGAGGTGCTTGATTCTGCGCAGAACCACGCGTTCCGCGACCACTTTATCGAGCTTCCCTTCGACCTTTCCGAATGTGTATTTATAGCAACGGCAAACACGCTTGATACCATTTCGCGTCCGCTTATCGACCGTATGGAGATTATTGAGCTAAGCTCCTATACGAGACAGGAAAAGCTTAATATTGCAAAGCACCACCTTGTGCCGAAGCAGCTGAAGCGTCACGGGCTTACCCGCCGTATGCTCTCGGTATCCGACAAGGCTATTCTTGAAATTATCGACAGCTATACAAAGGAGGCCGGCGTTCGTAATCTTGAAAGAACTATTGCCGACCTTATGAGAAAATCCGCAAAGAAAATTCTCAAGGAAGGTATCCCATCAATAAAGATAACTGAGAAGAATCTCGCAGATTATCTCGGCACGAAGAAAATCCTTCCCGATAAGATATCCGAGGAAAATGAGGTTGGAAGCGTTAACGGCTTGGCATACACATCCGTTGGAGGCGATATGCTTAAAATAGAAGCCGCAGTTCTTGAAGGAACGGGTAAGATCGAGCTTACGGGCTCTCTCGGCGACGTTATGAAGGAATCAGCTAGGATTGCCGTCAGCTACGTCCGTTCTCTCACGGGTGGTAACGAATACAAGATCGAAAACGATTTTTACAAGACGAAGGACATACATATTCACTGCCCCGAAGGAGCTGTGCCTAAGGACGGCCCCTCGGCAGGCGTTACTATGACGACAGCTCTTGTCAGTGCTCTTACGGGCATTCCCGTTCGCCGCGATATTGCGATGACGGGCGAGATTACCCTTCGCGGAAACGTTCTTCCCATTGGGGGCCTGAAGGAAAAAACCATGGCGGCGTATATGGCAGGCGTAAAGACCGTATTCATTCCTGCCGACAATATGAAGGACCTTCCCGACATCGACCCTATTGCAAGAGAAAATCTCAATTTCGTTCCCTGCAAAAAAATCGGAGACGTTTTAGGCGGAGCTTTAATAAGAGAATAAACAGGCAAAACGTGGGCGATAATCGAATGATGATATAACCCAAAATCTACATAATCGAAAGGAGTCGCAAATGGCTCTTAACATTCAAAACACAAATCTTAAAATATCAGCGGGCGACCCCCGTCAGTTCCCCCGCGATGCCGTTCCGCAGGTTGCTTTTTCGGGACGCTCAAACGTCGGTAAAAGCTCACTTATAAATACTCTTCTTCAAAGAAAAAGCCTTGCAAGAGTCAGCTCTGCTCCGGGCAAAACAATAACTATAAACTTCTATGACGTTGACAAGAAGCTTTTTCTTGTCGATCTGCCCGGCTACGGATATGCAAAACGCACCTTTGAGGATAAGAAAAAGTGGTCAGCTCTCACGGACGGCTACTTTACGGCAAATCAGAATATCGACCTTCTCTCCCTTGTCGTTCAGCTTATTGACAGCCGTGTCGGTATCACCGCCGACGACGAAATGATGATAAATTTCCTGTCCGACTCAAATCTTCCCTTTATAATCGTTCTCACAAAGTCGGATAAGCTGAACAAAACCGAGCGAGGCGAGGCAATAAAACGAATTGAGGAGCATCCCTCATATTCACCCGACATCCCCGTAATATTCTTTTCTTCCCTTAAGGGAGAAGGAAAGACAGAGCTTTGGCGAGAAATTTCGCTTCACACAGATATTAAGCTCTAACGAAAGGATATTTAGAATGATTTTTAACCTGATAAACGGCGGAAGAGATGCCTTGATCTCTCTTCTTCTGAGCCTTCCCGTTATAATTATCGCCCTGTGCGTACACGAAACGGCACACGGATACGTCGCATACAAAATGGGCGATCCTACAGCTAAAAATCTCGGAAGGCTGACTCTCAATCCGCTGAAGCATCTTGATCCTCTCGGTACTCTTGCGATGCTTGTTTTCGGCTTCGGTTGGGCAAAGCCCGTGCCGATTAACGCAAGAAATTTCAACAACCCGAGAGTCGGTATGGCACTTACGGGAATAGCAGGACCTATTTCAAATCTCATTTTGGGACTTATAAGCTGTGTTCTCTATTCAATGTCAAACGTGGCGTATTGGGTGTTGATTGTAAAAGGCGCTTCAGAATCTGTTACGACCGTAATTTACGTTTTGACGTTACTGTTCTTTGTCGGAGCTTCGCTTAATTTCGGTCTTATGGCGTTTAACCTGATTCCCATCCCCCCTTTTGACGGCTCAAGATTTTTCTACCTGCTCCTGCCGCAAAGGCTTTACTTTAAGGTGATGCAGTATGAGCAGTACATTATGATAGCAATTCTATTGCTGTTTTTGGCTCTTTCAAGAGTGGGGCTCAGCCCGATTTCGTTTGTCTCAAACGGACTTTTTGAGCTCGTATCTGAGCCTTTAACAAATTTATTCCTGAAGTTAGCAAATAATTTATTCTTCTAAAAAACAAGAAAGGCGGATACAAAAAATGGAAGCCATAACCTACAAGCTTGACCAATTTGAAGGTCCGCTTGACTTACTTATAACCCTGATTGACAAAAACAAGGTCAATATTTCGGATATTCCGATATCGCTCATCTGCGATCAGTATATGGAATATATAAACGCGGCAAAAAATATGGATATGGAGATCGCCTCGGAATTTATAGTTATGGCGAGTGAGCTTATGCTGATAAAGAGCAAGATGCTCTTGCCGAAGCTGAATGAAGATGAGGAAGACCCACGCGCAGCTCTTGCCGATGCCCTTCTCCGCTACCGTCAGGCAAAGGAAGCAGCCACAAAAATGGCACCTATGTATGCAACGTTTGGCGGAAGAATGGTAAAGGACACGGATGAAATTCTCCCCGATAAAAAGGAGATATCTCCGCAAAGCGTTGAGAAGCTATTCTTTGCTATGCGTCATCTGATCGCCCTTAACGAAAAGCTTGAGAAGGCAGAGGAAACTCATTTTACCCCGCTTATCAGCAAGCCGATAGTTTCGGTTGAGCTTAAAATTATAGGAATCATTGACAAGCTGACAAAAAAAGGTGAGGCTACTCTTCGCGAGCTTTTAGACAATTCCGAGAGCCGAGCGGATATGATAGCGTCATTCATTGGAGTGCTTGAGCTTATAAAGATAAGAAAAATTCTCATTTTAGATCCCGATACGGAAAAATCCGTTCATAGTGACGAAATGCTTCTCTGCTTAAATCCCGACGCTGTAGATGAAGATATCGAAATATCAAAAGAATTTGCAATCATCGAAGATTGAGGATAAGGAGGAGCAAATGGAAGAGATACAAGAGGTTCAAGAAAATCAAGAGGTTCAAAAAACACAGGAGATCGTCATAGGGGAAATTGAGGCGGCGATAGAGGCTATTCTTTTTGCTGCAGGCTATCCGATATCCTACGCAAAGCTCTCGGAGGTTTTGGGCGTTGGTGTAAGAGACGTAAAAAAGATCGTATCCCTCATGGCGGAGAAATATAATTCCAACGACGGTCACAGCGGAATTACCCTTCTTATCTTTGAAGATACCTGTCAGTTTTGCACAAGAGAAAAGTACGCCCCCTATATCCGCGAGGCTCTCGGCATCCGCCGAGGCGGAAATCTCTCGGCTTCATCTATGGAGGTTTTGGCGATCGTTGCATATAATCAGCCCGTAACACGTGCCTTTATTGATACGGTCAGAGGCGTTGACAGTGCGTATGCCGTAAATTCTCTGATTGACAAGGAGCTGATCGCCCCCTGCGGACGTCTTGACGCTCCCGGTCGGCCTATGCTTTATAAAACGACCGAGAACTTTTTGAGAGTTTTCGGAATAAACACTCTTGCTGAGCTTCCCGAGGTTCAGAAAATACAGCTCACCGACGAGCAGTTAACCGCCGCCGTTGACGTGAAAAGTGAAGAAAGTACTAACAATGACGAGAGCACTGATGAGGAAGAGGTAAACTAAAAAATCAAATCGGTAAAAATACATAAAGGAAGCTGAAAGGAGATTTTTATGACTGCAATTTATATTTTATTGTCGATCATATTACTTATCGCCATTCTCCTTTCGACTAAAATAAAGGTTAAACTCGACAGCTGTGACGGCAATCTTGATATCAGCTTATTCGTATCCGCCTTCAAGATTTTTTCTTACCCAAAAAACAAAAAAAGACGTATAAAGCTCTCCGACTATTCGCCGAAAAAATTAAAGAAGCGAAACGAAAGGGCCGAGAGACTTAAGGCTAAAAAAGAAAAAAAGAAGGATAAAAAAGCAATATCCGAATATCAAGGAGAAAAAAAGCCTATCTCCTTTTACGTCAATTTTCTGAAATCAAATTTATTAAAGTTCCTCAAGTATTTCAGAATAGACTTAAAGAAGGTCAATATCATAGTGTCAACCGATGACGCGGCAAAAACTGCTCTTCTCTTTGGCACTATCAGTCAGGCAACCGCATATATTATTGAAATTTTAGATAAAACAACAAATCTAAAGAAAACAAAGAAAACCGAAATTTCGGTCCTTGCCGATTTTACCTTGGGAAAAACCACGGTTGATATTAAGGCAGATCTTTCATTGAGAATATTCCACGTAATTAAAATTCTTTTTTCCCTTCTCTCTGAAATGATAAAAAACATGAAAAATGAAGAGAGACCAAGACATACCCCAAGATTCAATAAAACAGAAAATAAAAAAGCTAACAATATATAAAGCGAAAGGATTAAAAATTATGGCAGAAACAAAAATTTCAGACGTAATCGCAACCTCTCTTGAAAACCTCCGTTCAATGATTGACGCAAACACAATTATCGGAAATCCTATTCCGACAGATAGCGGAACGACAATTATTCCAATATCAAAGATATCAATGGGCTTTGCCTCGGGTGGTATTGACTATAACGCTAAAAATTCGGATGGCAAGCCGCAGAACTTCGGTGGCGGCGGCGGTACGGGTCTCAGCATTTCCCCCGTTGGGTTTCTTGTTATCAACAAGGATGGCGACGTTGAGATGATAAACGTCGGAGACTCGGCAACAGACAACACTATCGAGCAGATAAGCGAGCTTATCGACCGTTCACCCGAGATTTTCGGAAAAATCAAGGAATTCTTGTTCAAAAAGAAGAAATAATCAATCATTCTGTGCTTATTTTCCACACCCCGACATAACATTTAATTAGATTAATTGTTCGGGGTGTGGTTTATGAGCTTTTCACGCATAGTATCCTTTATTCTGGTATTGGTCTGCTTGTTTTCCTGCTTTTCAACAAGCGTTTTTTCGGAGATATCCCCGCCATCAGTGTCGGCTGAATGTGCCGTCCTTATCGATGCGGACACGGGTAATATAATCTACGAAAAAAACGCCAACAAAAAGCGTTCTATGGCAAGCACAACCAAAATTATGACAGCTATCGTCGCTCTTGAAAGCTATCAAAAAAACAACGAGGTTTCAATTTCTCCGAAGGCTGTCGGCGTCGAAGGTTCGTCCATATATTTAAGAGAGGGAGAGGTTCTGACGATGGAGCAGCTCCTTTATGCCCTTTTGCTTGAAAGTGCAAACGATGCGGCGGTTGCAATAGCCGTAGCCGCAGCCGGCAGTGTCGAGGACTTTGCCTCAATTATGAACCAAAAGGCAAACGAGCTTGGTCTAAAATCAACCAGCTTCCAGAACCCTCACGGGCTTGATAACGAAAATCATTATACGACCGCTTATGAATTGGCGCTTATTGCTAAATATGCACTAAACATAAAGAGCTTCCGTGAAATAGTATCTACCTATAAAAAAACTATACCCATGCCCGATGGCGGCACAAGAGTCCTTATAAATCATAACAAAATGCTGCGTCTATATGACGGTGCGATAGGTGTAAAAACGGGATTCACGAAGAAAAGCGGAAGATGCCTTGTAAGCGCCGCCGAGCGTGACGGACTTACTCTTATCGCGGTCACTCTTAACGCCCCTGACGATTGGAATGACCACACCGAGCTTCTTGATTACGGCTTTTCAAGGTATAAAAGAGTAATTCTTGTTGAAAAGGAAGGGTTTGCGGTAAACGTGCCCGTAATAGGGGGACGTGACTCTACCCTTTTGGCAGTAAATGAAAGCGAAATCTCGCTTACCTTGCCGACAGATTCAGATGAGCCAACTCTATACAAGGAATACCCGAAATTTTTATATGCTCCAATAAAAGAGGGCGATATTATCGGAAAAATATACTGCAAAATAGGAAATGAAATTGTAGCGGAATCAGAAATCAAAGCCGCCTACAGCATTGAAATGCAGACGTATAAAAAAAGCATCTGGCAGAAAATTTCAGACTTTTTCTATAATCTGTTTAACTGATTCGATTGATTAAAAAAGGGGAATTATAAATGGAAGAAATTCGCCTACAAAAATACTTTACCCTTTGCGGAATAATGTCAAGACGTGCCGCAGAAGCTGAAATTGAGGCAGGTAAGGTTAAGGTGAACGGCGTCGTCGCAGAGCTTGGGCAGAAGGTTTTGCCGAGGGAGGACGAGGTCACCTGGAACGGAAATAAAATCGAATATAACGAGTGTACGGAATTTACATACCTCCTTTTGAATAAACCGCGAGGCTACGTTACCACTTCAAAGGATGAGAAGGGCAGAAAATGCGTCACGGATTTAGTGAAGGGGTTAGGCGTAAGGCTCTACCCTGTTGGCAGACTTGATATGGATTCCTGCGGACTTCTTCTCTTAACAAACGACGGAGAGCTTGCAAATAAGCTGACTCACCCAAGACACGAGATCCCAAAAATCTACGAGGTTTCAGTCAAGGCAAAGCCAAGCGAGGAACAGCTGGAAATTCTGAGAAGTCCTCTCGTAATTGACGGATACAGAATTTTGCCGGTCAAAACAGAGCTTATAACAAAGGGAGAGTCCTATGCTTTGCGGATGACTCTCTTCGAGGGCAGAAATCGACAGATTCGAAAAATGTGTGAGATTGCAGGAGTAAAAATCAGCGTTTTATCCCGAGTGGCAATCGGAAAAATACGTCTCGGCGATCTTGACCTTGGAAAATGGCGTCATCTCACAAAAGATGAGGTCAATTATCTGAAAAACACAAATAACAGTTAAGGATACAAAAGAAAAATGATAAAAGTATTACCTATACAAAGTAAAGCAGAGCAGGAAGAAATCTGCAAAAAAT
This sequence comes from Eubacteriales bacterium, assembly GCA_045645605.1. GTDB lineage: Bacteria > Bacillota > Clostridia > Oscillospirales > CAG-272 > SIG710. The sequence continues at coordinate 23,339 of JAZRJC010000061.1, forward strand.
GCGGAGTGAAATACAACCCGAATTTACTCGCCTATAAGGCAACCGTTGACGACGAACTTGTCGGAATATCTCAATTTACAATGGATAAGATCGGCGGTCACATCATCGACCTTGCTTGTGTCGAGGGCGTTTATAATACACAGGTTCTCTTCCTTTTGGGGCGTGCCACCATGAACTTCATCGACCTTACGGGGGTCCACGAGGCCTACTATGAAGCAGCCGATGATAACGAAGACCTAATAAAAACTATCGGCTTCAACAAAAATGACGACGAAAAATATTACGTCGATATGACCGATTTCTTTATTTCCCCCTGCGAGCACGACAAGAATTGACCTTGTTCGACCTGTTTTTTAATAAGTTTGGAAAATATTGGTAATTTTTCACAAAGATTACCAATATTTTTTGTTTATTTTTGAAAATGGAAATATTTGGAAATATATTGCATTTTCTTCCATATTATGGTAAAATATGTTTGTAAATAAAATTTGGAGGAAAAATAAAATGGATTACACACAGGCATCAAGAAATAGCAAAATTCTTATCGCAGATGAAAACGCATCTGCCCGCGAGTCTCTCAAAAACAATTTGAAAAACGCAGGATTTCACAACGTTGACACAGCTGAGAACGGTGAGGATGCCCTGTTCAAAATCGGAAGAACTCATCCTGATATAGTCCTTCTCGACGTCTGGCTTTCAAAAATCGACGGTTTTGGTGTTATGAGAAATTGCGAGGCGATAGATTTCGGCGGGGACAAGTCACCCTCCTTTATCGTTTTGTCAATGGTTTCAAATCAAAGTATATTTGTCGAAGCAACGGCAAGAGGCGCCGAACTTTGCTTGCCAAAGCCCTTTGATTTTTCGAGTCTCGTTATGCATATTGAAAGAATTGCTGAGGGCAGAGGTAACAAGGCTATATCAAAATCATCCCGAACAAATGAAAAAATTCCCGATATCGAAACTCAGGTAACCCATATCATACATCAAATAGGAGTCCCTGCACACATAAAAGGATACCAATATCTGAGAACCGCCATTCTTTTAACTATTGACGACTGTGACATTATAAATTCTGTTACAAAAATACTCTACCCGTCGGTTGCAAAAAAATATTCAACAACCACCTCAAGAGTTGAGAGAGCTATCCGCCACGCTATTGAGGTTGCCTGGGACAGAGGTGACGTTGACACGCTAAATTCCTATTTCGGCTACACAATCCAAAACAACAGGGGCAAACCTACTAACTCTGAATTTATCGCAATGATTGCGGATAATTTGAGATTAAAATATAAGCTCTATTGATTAAAAAAGCTGTATCAAGCCTTAAGTACTTGATACAGCTTTTTTATTTATTTTCAACATCGGGGCAAACAGAACAAAGCGGATAAATAGCCGCAATATAATCGTGTTTTTATCAAAGCTCTGTTTCGTGATAGGATTTCTTGTTAGCTCTTCCCGACTTCGTAACTGCAATACATAAGCCAACAACAGACTCGGCTCCGTATTCCTTCGCGATCTCCCCTGCACGGGCAAGACTTGCTCCACTCGTTACAATATCATCAAAAATCACAACGCAGCGCCCCGCAAGTAGAGGCATATTCTTACCCTTCACAATCGAACGGTTTGCATTCGTTTTTCGCTCCTCATAGCCAAGCGTTTTCTGCTCAACGCCAAAGGCGCGACGGGTGAAGCACTCACAAAATTCGATATTGCAAAAATCGGCTACCTTTCGGGCAACCCTCTCGGCGTGGTCGTAGCCGTTAACTCTCATTCCCGATTTAGTTCTCGGAATAAAGGTAATCATTGGATCAGAAATCTCATATTCGCAAAAGCACCTCATAAGCTCACGCCCCAAAAGATACGCAATATAGTCCTCTGCTACTCTTCTTGTTCTGTGCTTTAGTGCCGTTATGGTCTTTGCCATAGCGTCTCTTTTTCTCTTCGTATATGAACCAAGCTTCAAAAGAATATCACAAGAATCCAAAAGCTCCTCTGTAAGACAGGTGCAGTTGATCTTATCCTCGCCGCAAATATTACATTTCTCGTGAGTTATTTTATAAAATTCCTCACCGCATTTCTCGCAAAATGGAAGCGTTATTCTTTTATCTGCCAACACCTCGTATTTGTCGGTGTCAAGAATCGATCGGCAAACAACACACTTAGGTGGGAACAGCAAATGTCTTATCTTCAAGTCATTCTCCTCTCAATCGCTTGTCAAGACAGGTGTATCTCATTGACTGTCTGTTGTTTTCAACCATTCGGGAAACGTATTCCTCCCGTCCAACAAGAATAACCATATTCTGTGCTCTCGTAACCGCCGTATAAAGCAGATTTCTCGTCATAAGCATAGGTGGGCAGGAATATATAGGCATAATAACTATCGGATACTCGCTTCCCTGACTCTTATGAACCGTGATTGCATACGCGTGCTCAATATCCTCGAGCATAGAAAAGTCGTAGATGACCTCCTTGTCGTCAAACAGGATAAGCATATACTGCTCGTCCTTGTTTATTTCACGAATAGTACCGATGTCGCCGTTAAATATTCCAACACCCTCTCTTGAGCCCTGAGTCCATTCGATCTCATAGTTGTTTTTTATTTGCATAACTCTGTCACCCTCTCGGAAAACGAGCTGTCTTGTGCGATATTCAATCTTACCGTCCTCGGGAGGGTTCAGGGTCTTTTGCAAAATAACGTTCAGGTTTTCGGTTCCCGCCTCTCCCTTTCTTGATGGGGATATAACCTGAATTTTATTTACAGTGTCAGCACCGTATGTTCTCGGCAACCGATTTTTATATAAGTCCGCAATAGTGGCGGCAATCTCTCTGTTCCCTTCGCGCGACAAGAAAAAGAAATCGTTATCCTTGACACCGAGATCAGGGCAGATTCCGTCATTTATCGCGTGTGAGTTGGTAACTATGAGCGATTTTTGTGCCTGACGGAAAATCACGTTCAGACGAATGGTTGAAAAATGCTCACTTGCAATAAGGTCACGAAGCACGTTACCGCAACCGACAGAGGGCAGCTGGTCAGCGTCGCCTATAAGAATAACCCTCGCACCCGGCTTCACAGCCCTCATAAGAGCCGCCGCCAGACGAATGTCTATCATTGATGCCTCATCAACGATAATAACGCTCTCATCAAGATAATTCTTTTCGTCGCGAAGAAATATGGGAGAATCTCCGTCGCCATATTCAACCTCAAGGAGCCGATGTATAGTTTTGGCCTCGGAGGAGGTGGACT
>JAZRJC010000062.1:0-2052 GCA_045645605.1 Eubacteriales bacterium
CCGCAGCTTTCCGCAAATGCCTTTACGCTCTCCTTTTGCTTTTCATTAAGATTTTTCGGAATTTCGATTTTAACTCTGAAAATCAAATCGCCCTTGCGCGTTGAATTGACAACCTGAATACCCTTTTGCTTCAAAACGAACTCTGTTTCGGGCTGTGTACCCTCGGGAATCTTATATTTTACGTTGCCCTCAAGGGTTGGAATATCAATTTCAGCGCCCAAAATCGCATCGGTTATAGTGATCGGAACCTCGCAGAAAAGATTGTATCCGTCACGCTCGAAAATCGAATGAGACTTAACTGCAACCGTTATAATGAGGTCGCCTGACGAGCCTCCGTTTCTGCCCTCGTTTCCCTGACCGCGTGCCACGATGCTCTCGCCGTTATCAATACCTGCAGGAATCGTGACGTCAAGCTTTTTGGATATTTTAATATATCCCGTGCCCTTACAGTTGGTGCAGGGAGACTTGATGATTTTACCCTTGCCGCTACAGTGTGAGCAGGTCTGAGTTGTCTGGAACTGCATTCCACCCATTCTCTGCGTCACGCGAACCTGACCGTTTCCTTTACACTGCGGACAGTTTTCAGCACTCGTTCCGCTTTTAGCACCCGAGCCACTGCAATCGGGACATTTCTGGATTCTTTGATAAGTAATCTCCTTTTTAAGACCGAAGGCAGCCTCTTCAAATGAGAGGCTTACACGTACGCCGATGTCATCACCGCGCCGCGGCCCGTTTCGTCTGGAAGAGCCTCCTCCGCCGAAACCGCCACCGAACATCGAGGAGAAAATATCTCCGATATCACCAAAATCGCCAAATCCACCGAAGCCGCCAAAGCCTCCTCCGCCGTATCCACCGCCTGACGTCGGGTCAAATGCGGCGTGACCGAATTGGTCGTATTTTGATTTCTTTTCGGGGTCGGAAAGCACCGAATACGCCTCATTTACTTCCTTAAAGCTTTCCTCTGCCTTTTTGTCGCCGGGATTTAAGTCGGGGTGATATTTTTTAGCAAGAGACCGGTAAGCCTTTTTTATGGTTGCATCGTCAGCGTTCTTGTCAACACCAAGCACCTCGTAATAATCTCGTTTGTCTGCCATTTATGACTTTCCTTTCTGAGCATCCGCCAAGCCCTTGGCAAATGCTGGGGTTCTACTCTGATTTTTATAAAAAGCTATACGGAAAAGGGCAAAATACCCCTTTCCGTAAGTATTAGATTTTATTTGTCGGTCTTATCCTCAAAATCAGCGTTATATACGCCGTCGCCGCCTTGTGCGTTGCCTTCGGCCCCCTGTGCCTGCTGAGCCTGTGCATAAAGCTTTTCCGAGATTGCATAGAATGCCTTTTCAAGAGCCTCTGTGTCGGCCTTTATAGCCTCTGTATCACCGCTGGCAACAGTTGTGCGGAGCTTTTCAATAGCGTCCTTGATAGGAGCCTTTTCTTCCTCCGTTATCTTGTCGCCAAGCTCTCCGAGAGTTTTTTCACTTTGGAAGATAAGAGATTCTGCACGGTTCTTCGTGTCAATAGCTTCCTTCTGCTTCTTATCCTCTTCAGCAAACTTTTCAGCCTCCTTAACAGCCTTATCAATATCCTCCTGGCTCATATTTGTTGAGCTTGTGATAGTGATATGCTGTTCCTTGCCTGTGCCAAGGTCTTTTGCGGTAACGTTAACGATACCGTTAGCGTCGATGTCAAAGGTTACCTCGATCTGAGGAACTCCGCGGGGAGCTGAGGGAATACCGTCAAGGTTGAAGCGGCCGAGAGTTGTGTTGCCTGCAGCCATTTCACGCTCACCCTGAAGAACGTGAATTTCAACAGAGGTCTGCCCGTCAGCCGCCGTTGAATAAACCTGACTCTTCTTTACGGGTATAGTTGTGTTTCTATCGATAATGCGGTTAAATACGCCGCCGAGAGTTTCAATACCGAGAGAAAGGGGAGTTACGTCAAGGAGAAGAAGGTCTTTAACCTCATCACCGAGAACGCCTGCCTGAATTGCAGCACCGAGAGCTACGCACTCATCGGGGTTGATGCCCTTGAAGGGATCCTTGCCAATAAACT
>JAZRJC010000063.1:0-1722 GCA_045645605.1 Eubacteriales bacterium
GCCGAAAAGCCGAGCCTTGCAAGAAATATTGCAGATGCGATTTCAGAAGGCAAAGCCGCGAAACGTGACGGATACATACAGTGTGGCGAATACATCGTCACCTGGGCTTTTGGTCACCTGTTTTCCTTGGCTGATATTGAATATTATAACCCATCTCCCGATGGCAGCGGAAGATGGACAATGCAAAATCTTCCCTGCTTTCCCGATGTATTCAGGTATGAGCTTCGCAAAGCGGCGGATAAAAAGAGCATCGACAGTGGCGTTGAACGGCAATTTGCAATAATTCGCTCGTTATGTTTGAGAGATGACGTTGACACAATCATAAACGCAGGAGACGCCGATCGTGAGGGTGAAATTATCGTTCGCCTTTGCATTGAAAAGTCATTTGATGGCAATATTCCTGACAAAAAAAGCCTTAAAAGACTCTGGTTGCCCGACCAAACACCCCAAACTGTACGCCTTGCTCTATCGGAGATGAAAAATGAGACGGAATATGACCGTCTGGCAGGCGAAGGCTTTGCAAGAACGTATATAGATTGGCTTTACGGAGTTAATCTTACAAGATATGCAACTCTACGAACCGGAACGCTTTTGCGCGTGGGACGGGTTATAGTTCCTATCGTTAAAGCTATTTACGAGCGCGATATGGAGATTAAAAGCTTTGTGCCGGGCAAGTATTACGCGCTTATCAGCCGTGCCGAAACCAACGGCGAGGTCGTTGAGCTTACAAGTAAGACTAAATTTGAGGCAAACGAGCTTGCAAAGGCAAAAGAGGCTTGCCAAAGGCTTAACGACTGCGAGGCTATAGTTAAAAACGTAAAAAGAAAAAAGGATACTGTCTCGCCCGGAAAACTCTATTCCCTATCTAAGCTTCAGAACGTGCTTAGCAAAAAATACAAAATGTCAATGACGGAAAGCCTTGAAGTCATTCAAAAACTTTATGAGTCCGGCTACCTGACATATCCGAGAACTAACTCGGAATATTTGGCAACCGCTGAAAAGGATAAAATCAAGCAGATCATATCAAACTGCAAAAAAATCGGATACCCCCTTGAATTCAAGGACAAAAAGACGATTTTCGATGACTCAAAAATCGAATCCCACTCGGCAATAACACCGACTTACAAAATTCCGGATAAAACCAAGCTCACCGAAAAAGAAGCAAATGTTTATTCAACGGTATTCAGGCGCTTCGCAGCAGTATTCTGTGCGGAGGATTGCATAGTTGACAAAACCGAAATCATCATTGGGGTTGGGGATATCGAGGAGTTTACTCTTAAAGGAACCGTCATTCTCGAAAAGGGCTGGATGAAATACGACGACGGCGGACAAAAGGACAAAATCCTGCCGAAGCTTTCAAAGGGAGACAAGGTAAACATTGAGTTTACACCGACAGAAAAGGAAACGTCTCCACCAAAACACTACACCGTTGAAACCTTGAATAATTATCTGAAAAACCCCTTCAAGGACGAAAAAGCCAAAGCCGCTGATGATGAAAGCATCTCTGACGAAGAGGACTACAAGGCGATATTTGAGGGTCTTGAGTTGGGTACTGAGGCCACGCGAACGGGTATCATTGACAACGCGCGAAAAAGTCAATACATACAGTTGAAAAAGGATGTTTATACAATTTTGCCTGACGGTATTTTCCTTATTGAAAGCCTTGAAAAGATGAACATCAATATGGACAAATACAAAACAAGCGAAATTGGCAAGGCTCTG
>JAZRJC010000064.1:0-15844 GCA_045645605.1 Eubacteriales bacterium
GGCGAGATGCCTATCGTTATAGGCGATTACGCGACCATCTACAACACTCTCGTTGTTTACGCGACGGATATCTCGGGACTTTGGGAGTTCTCCTCGCTTCCCGGATCCGTTATCAGGGATGATGACGGCAACGTAGTAGACTACAATTACGACTCCCTCGCATCCGTTTCCGCAACCATTATTCTTAACAGCTGCGACAATATGCTTGCGGCTTGGCAGTTCACTCAGTGGCAGACCAGCGCGTCCGTTCAGGCTACCTACGGTAACAGAATAGTAGCCCTTATCGGTCCCGCGGCTAAGTACGAGACAGCTAACATCAACGCTATCGAGGACCTCTCTTGGACAGCTAACGAGAAGGCTGCAATCGCTAATCAGATGGCTCACCTCAACGCCATCGTCAACTATCCCGGCTCTTACTACTATTCAAGATACATGAAGTTTGCGTTCCTTGACGTTTATAACGACAACGCAAACCCCCATGACGCTATGATGAGCTACATCGACGCTATCAATTCGGAGATTACCCGTAAGCGTGAGGAGTTCGGACTTGAGACCCTTGAGGTCGGTCAGACTCTTGCACAGAAGCGTCTCGGTCAGGCAGAGGACGCACTTGGCGAGCTCAATTTGGATACCGACGTTGTGAAGGCTGCGATTGCGGCTATCAAGACGGAAACCGATATTGATGCGATTCGTTCTGCGGCAGAAGCACTTGCGGCAGAGGACGCAAAGCTCTTCAAGGACGTTGTAAGATACTTGAATGAGGCGGCAGACGCTTTGGCAACATATTAATTTCGAAACTATGATTAATTACTGAAGGAGAAAGAGCATATGTCACAACAGACTGCTAAAAAGAAAGCGGTGTCTCGTAAGGACATGTCAATGGCTCAATGGACGTGGAAGGAAATGAAGCGTAACTGGGTTGCATATCTTATGGTTGCTCCCTTTATGATTCTTTTCACGTTGTTTACGGTTGTTCCCGTTATTTTGTCAATCGTTTTGAGTTTTACAGACTTTAACCTACTCGAAATGCCTAATTTCGTATTTATGGAAAATTACATCACTCTGTTCTTCGATGATGATATTTTCTTGACAGCGGCACAGAACACCTTCGTGTTTGCCGCAATCGTCGGCCCCGCATCTTACCTTATGTCTCTTATGGTTGCTTGGTTTATCAACGAGCTCGGACCTAAGGCAAGAGCAATAGTAACGCTTATTTTCTATGCGCCCTCCATTTCGGGTCAGGTTTACCTTATCTGGGGTACTCTTTTCTCGGGTGACGCATACGGTTGGGTTAACGGTACGCTTCTGAACCTCGGTCTTATAGATACCGAAATTCAGTTCTTCCAGAATGCCAGCTACGTAATGCCTCTTTGTATCGTGGTATCTCTCTGGACCTCGCTCGGAACCTCGTTCCTTTCATTTATCGCAGGTCTTCAGGGTATCGACCGTGCACTTTACGAGGCTGCCTCGGTTGACGGTATCAAGAACCGTTGGCAGGAGCTTTGGTACGTAACTCTTCCGACAATGAAGCCTCAGCTCATGTTCGGTGCTATCATGTCTATCACAGCTTCGTTCGGCTTTGGTGGAATCGTAACTGCACTTTGCGGCTTCCCGTCGGTCGATTATTCCGGACATACTATTATGCACCATCTTGAAGACTACGGCGGACAGCGTTTTGAAACGGGATACGCTTCAGCTATCGCGGTTGTCCTCTTCGTTGTTATGATTGGGGCTAATAAGCTTGTAAAAAATATGATTTCAAAGGTGGGACAATAATATGGCGAAAAAACTTAGAACAAGAAAACATAAAGTTGTCCTTAACCGTTCAGCGGGCGGTGATGCGGGTATCACATTTATGCTTGTGATTCTCGGAGCTTTCATGGTTCTGCCTATGATATACGTTATCATGCAGGCATTTAAGCCTCTTGACGAGCTGTTTATGTTTCCTCCCCGCTTCTACGTTATGAATCCTACCTTTCAGAACTTTAAGGATTTGTTTGGACTTATGAATACTTCTTGGGTTCCTTTCTCAAGATACATATTCAATACGGTATTTACATCTGTAGCAGGTACAACCGGAAACCTTTTCTTCTCATCCCTTGCAGCTTATGCATTGGCGAAGATTAAGTTCCCCGGCGGTAAAACAATGTTCGCAACTGTAAGAACCTCTCTTATGTTCCACGCAACAGTTACGCAGATCACAAGCTTTATCATTATGTCTGCTCTCGGATGGGTTGATACTTATTTAGCGATTATTATTCCTTCTTTCGCAACCTCTCTCGGACTTTATCTTATGAAGCAGTTTATGGAAACGAACGTTACCGATGCTGTTCTTGAGAGTGCTCGCCTTGACGGCGCAAGCGAGCTTAAAACCTTCTGGGTTATTGCGATGCCGATGGTTAAGCCTGCTTGGCTTACACTTATCATTTACAGCTTCCAGGGACTCTGGAACGCAGGCTCATCTATCTATATCCATTCCGAGCAGCTGAAGTCATTCAACTACGCGATAGGTCAGATAGTTGCCGGTGGTATCCGCCGTTCAGGTGCGAGTGCTGCATCAACGGTTATTATGATGCTCGTTCCGATCGCTGTATTCGTTATTACACAGTCTAATATCATTGAAACTATGGGTTCCAGTGGTATGAAGGATTAAGGAGGGTGGCACGTATGAAAAAGTTTACCGCAATACTTTGTCTGGTATTTGCTTTGCTTATGGTTGCACCGATGGCTGTAGCAGCGGCTGCTCCTTATCAGACTTATACTTATTCAATTAACGGTTTTGCCCTTTACTCTCCCGATGCTTACGTTCCGATTCAGAATATGGGATATAAGTATATGGGGCTTGACACTCCACTCAACAAGGTCAACGATATGGTTACCGATAAGAACGGCAACGTTTACCTTATCGACGCAGGAGCAAACAAGCTTATCGTTCTTGATAAATTCTTCAAGGTTAAATTTACCGTAACAGACTTTATCAACGATCAGGGTGTACCGGATACCTTTACAAATCCGCAGGGCGTTTTCGCAACCGATGACAGAATTTTCGTTTGTGATACTGACGCCAACAGAATCGTAACCTTTACACTTGACGGAAAATTCCTTGATATTATTCCTCAGCCCGAGTCAAACCTCTTCACAGAGGGCTCAACCTATAAGCCGGTTGCGGTTGCGGTTGACCAATACGACAGACTCTACGTTGTTTCTTCAACTACGTATCAGGGTATTATCGTTATGACCGATAAGGGTCAGTTCAACTGCTTTATCGGTGCTCAGAAGGTTGTTGCGAATATGTGGCAGATTCTCTGGAGAAATTTCCAGACTGACGAACAGAGAGCGCAGCAGGAATCCTTCATTTCAACAGAGTTTAACAATATCACTATCACCTCCGACGGCTTTATCTACGTAACGACTCAGTCTCTCGATGAGGCACAGCAGCTTGGCGCGATAAAAGGCAAGTCCACCTCGGGTGACTATGCTCCCGTTAAGCTTCTTAACGCATCGGGAACAGAAATTATGAGACGTAACGGCTTCTATCCGCCCTCGGGTGAGGTTGATGTTTCCCAGCTTTCAACAGATAAAATTACGGGCGTTTCAACGATTACAGACGTTGCGGTAGGCCCCGAAAATACTTGGTCAATCGTTGACCGCAAACGTTCAAAGGTGTTTACCTACGACTTTGACGGCAACCTGCTCTTCGCATTTGGAGACCAGGGAACTATGCTTGGTAACATTTCGATTGCTCAAGCTCTTTGCTATCAGGGCGACGTAATGCTCATTCTCGACGGCGTTAACAACACGATAACGTCATACAAGAGAACCGAATACGCAGATGCCCTCATTCAAACTCTTCGTTATCAGAACGAGCGTAAATATGACGAGGCTATTGAGTCCTGGATAGAAATTCTCAAGAGAAACAGTAACTTCGATACGGCTTATATCGGTATCGGTCAGTCTCTCTTCCGTCAGGGTGAATACGATGAGGCTATCGAATACTATAAGTCGGCATACGACACAAAGAACTATTCGGACGCTTATAAGGAGCTTCGTAAGGAATGGATCTCCAAATATCTGTTCATTCTTATTGCCGTTATTGTTGTTCTTATTATGCTTTGGTCCAAGTTTATGGGCTATGCAAAGAAGGTTAACTACAAAACGAGTATCAGCGTTGGAAAGAGAACCTACAAGCAGGAGCTGCTCTATTGCTTCCATCTCATTTTCCATCCCTTTGACGGCTTCTGGGATTTGAAGCACGAAAAGCGCGGATCGGTTCGTGCGGGTATTACCTTCATTGCAATTACTATTTTAGCTTTCTATTATCAGTCAATAGGACAGGGCTATATTTTCAATCCCAAGGGCGAATATTCAAGCATTATCGTGCAGATCGCGTCGGTTCTCGTTCCTTTCTTCCTTTGGGCAGTTGCAAACTGGTGTCTTACAACACTGTTTGACGGCGAAGGTAGCTTCAAGGACATCTTCATAGCACTCAGCTATTCGCTCGTTCCCGTTCCTATGCTTATTATCCCTGCAACGATTGCATCAAACGTTGTTACCGAATCCGAAACGACGATAATCTCCTTGCTTTCAACGATTGCGTTTATGTGGCTCGGACTTCTCGTGTTCTTCGGAATGATGGTTACACACGACTATTCGATTTCAAAGAACGTGCTGACCTCTCTCGGTACTATCGTTGTTATGGTATTCATTATGTTCCTTATTATTTTGTTTACTACTCTTCTTACAAAGGTAGCAAGCTTCTTTACGAACATAATAGACGAAATTAATTACCGAATATAAATTGATACAGATAGGAGAATGATAAAATGAAAATTAAAAGAATAATATCTATGCTCTTGACTGTATTGATGCTTTTCGGTACAATGTCAAGCCTGCTTGTGATTTCTCCTGCGGCAGCGGAGGAAAAAGAGTTTGACTCTGACAAGGCAAATTCCTACTATATGGGAACGAACTTTGCAACAGCCGAGGAAAGAGTTGCGGCAATGACCCTCTATTCTGTTGTGGGTAACATGGAAATTTACTGTGATGCGGTAAGCGGCGAGGTTGCGGTTCGTGACGCGGTAACAGGCCAGATTCTTCTCACAAACCCTGCAGGAATTGCGGGTATCAAGGCAAACGAGGCTCAGAAGCAGGAGCTTCTCTCGCAAATTATCATCAAATACATGGATAACGGCTCTGAAAAGAGTATGACAAGCTACAAGGATGCTGCTCTTCGCGGACAGATTAAGGTTTCAAATATTAAAAACGGTATCCGTGTGGAATATTCGCTCGGTAACGAGCAGACTCGTCTTCTTGCTCCCAGACTTATTGAGGCAAGCAGATTTGAGTCCTTGATTTTATCAAAGGTTACGGGCGAGGACAAGAAGATTCTTACAGCCTTCTATTCAAAGAAGGACCCCAACGATCCTCCTTTAGCATTCAAGGATAAGCCCGAGATTTATCAGCAGGCGCTTTACGAAAACTTCCCGATCACGAAGGAAATGGCAGTTTACGTTCTTCCTACTGAATCTACTCAGGCAGACCTTCGCAGAATGGAAGCTATCATTAAGACCTACTGCCCCGAATATACCTTTGAGCAGCTTGACTATGACCATCAGCTGACAAAGGCAAACGTAAGTGAAAGAGAGCCTGCAAACTTCAAGCTCGCTCTTGAATATGCTATTGACGGCGGAGATTTGATTGTAACTCTTCCCGCAAACGGTATTCGTTACAATGAGGCAGAATATACGCTTTCAAACATTAAAATTCTTCCTTATATGGGAGCTGCTATGAACCCCAACACGGGTTATACCTTCCTCCCCGACGGCTCGGGTGCGATTTTCAAATTTGAAGATCTTCCCACCGACAGTGCAACGACAGTTACCGCCGGTGTTTACGGCACAGACTACGCATATCAGACAATCACAGGCTCGTATGAGCAGACCGTTCGCGTTCCCGTATTTGGTCTTGTTGAGGATATCGCAGTTGCAGCAAAGGACGATGCCGTTGTTGACGAGCCTGTAGATTTTGGTGAGGCTGTTGAGGGAGCCGAAACTTCCGATGAGGCGGAAGAGGTTGTTCTTTACACCGATCCCCACGGAGACACCGTAACGCGCGGCTTCGTTGCGATTATTGAAGAGGGCGACGCTATGACAACCCTTTCAACCTATCACGGCGGCGCTTTCCATCCTTATAATACCGTTCAGATGACCGTCGTTCCGCGTCCGAAGGACTCTTATAACCTTTTGACAGCTATTTCGGTTGGTGCAAACTCAACATGGACGGTTGTATCAGAGCGCCGTTACACAGGAAACTACAAGATAAGATACCAGATGCTTACAGACCCCGACGTAGCTGAGGAGAATGGAATTGAAGATTCCTATGATACGTCCTGGCAGGGAATGGCAGAGGCATACAGAGATTATCTCATTAAAAAAGAAGTTATTTCCAAGATTACAAGTCCCGATAAGGACATTCCGCTTTACATAGAAACGTTCGGTTCTATGGAAACTGTTGAAAAGATCCTTTCAATTCCCGTTGACGTTAAGGTTGCGCTTACAACCTTCGATCAGGTGAAGGAGATGTACACAGAGCTTCACTCTGCGGGAGTTAACAACATTAATTTCAAGCTTACGGGTTACGCAAATGGCGGTATGTACTCACAGATGCCCTATAAACTTAATTGGGAAAAGTCTGTCGGCGGAAATGACGGATTCGAGGAGCTTTTAGCTGATGCAAAGGATAAGGGATACGGCGTATATCCCGATTTCGACTTTGCATACCTTAACGTTTCCTCCTCTCCCGGAGTAACGCTTAAGAATCACGTTGTTAAGGCAATCGATAACAGATATGCCAATAAGCGTGTTTACAGTGCTGCAAGACAGAACTACGCAACCTTCTATCAGCTTGCAATGAGTCCTGCTTATTACTATCGCTTTATTGATAAGTTTGAAACCTATTATCAGGACTACGATCCGATAGGAATTTCTGTTGCAACGCTTGGATACGCACTCAATTCAGACTTTGATAAGAAAGAGCCTTATAATCGCGAGGACTCAAAGAACTTCACTATCAACGCGTTCGAGAGCCTTGATAAGTCTTATGAAAGTGTTATGACAGAGGGCGGTAATGCTTACACTTGGAAGTATGCAGACCATATTCTTAACATTCCGCTTGACTCCAGCCGTTATATAAGCAGTAGCTACACAGTTCCGTTTATCGGATACGTGCTTCACGGCTATAAGAACTTTACCGGCAACGCTATCAATATGGCGGGAGATATCCAATATGAGATTCTCAAGTGTATTGAGAACGGAGCTTACCTCTATTTCATTCTTTCCTACGATAACGTAGAGCTTCTGAAGGAGGATGAATACCTCAGCAGATATTATTCAATCAGATATGATATTTGGAAGGAAGACACAGTTGAGCTTTATATGGAGCTTAACGGTATTCTTGCAGGCCTTCAGGATAAGGAGATTGTAGGACACGAGTTCCTTATCGGAGAGAGAATTCCCGAGGAGGACGAGATAAGGACTGAGGCAAATGCCGCAAGCTTTATAACGGCCGATGACGGCAGAATCGTTAAGGTTACTTATGAGGACGGAACAACGTTTATTCTCAACTATAACTATTTCGCAATTACAGTTGACGGTCACACAGTTGACGCCTACGGTTATTTACTTGTTGACTAAGAAAAGGAGGATGTGAATAATGACAAATACAGTTGTTGCTTCAACAAAGAAAAAGAAAAGACGCATAGCCTCCTTGGATAGACGTAAGGCACGTGCCGGATGGGTATTCGTTCTCCCGTTTGTAATCGGATTTTTATTCATTTATTTCCCGATTATTTTCGATTCGATCAAGCTTAGCTTTTATCATCTGACATCGCGTCCGGGCGGTGGTTTTGACACTACTTGGGTAGGACTTCAGAACTATAACGAGGCGCTCTTTGTAAACCCCGACTACATCACAACGCTGATTTCGGGTCTTGGTCAGATGGCGTTTGATATTCCCGCGATCGTAATTTTCTCGCTCTTTATGGCGGTATTGCTTAACACTAAGATGGTTGGCCGTGCGGCTTTCAGAGCTATCTTCTTCCTTCCCGTTATCGTATCAACGGGTATTATGGAGAGAGTTGAGCTTGGAAACGTTCTTTCAAGCTACGTAGATAGCACGGCGGGTATGGCAACCGGTGCAAAGGAAAGTGCATCGTCACAGATCGTATCTGTTCTTGACGTAGAAAAGCTTTTTGACCAGATGAAGGTCGGACGCGAATTGGTGGTATACGTAATTTCTATCATCAATAATATTTACGGTATCATCAACCGCTCGGGTGTACAGATGCTTATCTTCCTTGCGGGCTTGCAGTCAATTTCTCCTGCGATCTATGAATCGTGTCAGGTTGAGGGTGCTTCTGCATGGGAAACTTTCTGGAAGATTACCTTCCCGATGATAAGCCCGATGATTCTCGTTAACGCTATATACACTATTATCGACTCCTTTACTTCAGGATCAAATACTGTTATGCAGTTTATCGACGAAGTGTATAGCGGAACGAACGGTAACGTAATAAGCTCTGCGATGTCTTGGATGTACTTTATCATCGTAATCCTCGTAGTTGCAGCTGTTGCCGGAATTTTCTCGGCATACGTATTCTATCAAAAACGTGATTAAGGAGGTGTGAAGATGGATGCACAAAATTCGGTAAAAAAACCGGTTGTAAAAAAAGAAACCAAGAATAAAATTCGTGTAGAATTCGACAGATCTCCCTTAAAGGAAAGACTTAAGGCGAAATTCGGAACATCGTTTTTCTTCCAAAAGATTATGGTAGCAGTATTCCGTTACATATTCCTTATCGGTATTTCTTACGTTGTTCTTTTTCCGTTCATTTCAAAGATTGCAGGCTCATTTATGAGCACTACAGACTTCGTTGATGCAACGGTAAGACTTATTCCGAGAAATTTCACGCTTGATACCTATAAGGCCATTTTCACAGAGATCGGCTACTGGGATGCGTTCTTTAACACCTTTAAGCTTTCAGTTACCTGCGCTATTCTTCAGACGTTTTCCTGCTGTCTTATAGCGTACGGTCTTGCAAAGTTCAAATTCAAGGGTAATAAGCTTGTTTTTGCTCTCGTTGTTTTGACGATGGTAGTTCCTCATCCAACTCTCAAGCTTTCAATGTTCCTTAAATTCAAGAACTTTGATATTTACGGCTTGCTTGGACTTTTCGGTCTTGATTCGGGCATTAAGATGACAGGTACGTTTATACCGCTTTACGTTCTTTCTATTTTCGGTATTGCGTTCAAGAACGGTCTTTACATCTTTATGCTTCGCCAATTCTTCCGCGGAGTTCCCGACGAGCTTGAGGAGTCTGCATACGTTGACGGTTCGGGCGTATTCCGTACCTTCTTCCAGATCATTCTTCCTCTGTCAATTCCGATGCTTATCACGGTATTTATCTTTGCATTCTCTTGGCAGTGGACAGATATTTATTATACGGACCTGTTCTTCCCAACAAGGGAGATGATCTTGTTCCCGAAGATTATTACGGACATTCCTCCGACACTCCGAACAGACTACGCAGGACAGAGCTTATTCTATACTGCAATTCATAATACGGCCGGTATGCTTGTTATAGCTCCGCTTCTTGTTATGTATTTGTTCTGTCAGAAGTATCTTGTTCAGGGTATTGAACGTTCAGGTATCGTTGGCTAATTTATATTACAACAATAAAAGGCTGTTGCAATTATTGCAACAGCCTTTCTGTTTCTGTAAAACTCCTGGTTATTCTTTTATTTCAGCATAAGGTCGCAAACGAGATTTGAAAGCTCGGTTGGATTGTCGATTGAGAGTCCGCTCACAAGACGAGCATTTGCATAAATGATTTTGCTGTATTTTGCAAGTGAATCACGATCAGACGAGAAGGCTTCCTTTAGCTTTTCGCAAATCGGGTGCTTGATATTTATCTCGAGAACAAGCTCGGCCTTTATCTGCTGACCATCGATGCCCGGCATTCTATTGAGTGCTTTTTCCATAGTCATCGAAATTGCTCCCTCGCTTGAGAGGCAGGCAGGGTGGTCGGTGAGAGTATTTGTCAGGCGAACGCCGTGAAGTCCCTCGCCAATGCTTTCCTTTATGAAATCAAGCATTTCCTTTGCTTCTTCATTTGCTTTCTTAACCTCTTCCTTTTCCGTATCTGTTGTCAGGTCGAGATTGTCACTGCAAACGTCGGAAAATTCCTTTTCCATATAGGTGTTAAGAGCCTGAAGTGCAAATTCGTCAACCTCCTCGGTGAGATAAAGCACGTCATAGCCGTGTGAAAGAACGGCTTCAACCTTTGGAAGAAGTGCGATTTTTTCTTCGCTGTCGCCCGTTGCGTAGTAAATTTTATTCTGTCCCTCGCGCATTACGTCAACGTACTCCTTGAGAGTAACAAGCTTATTTTCCTTTGCGGACTTGAACATAAGAAGGTCAACCAAAACCTCCTTATGCATACCGTAATCGCTATAGACACCCCATTTGAGCTGTGTTCCGAAGGCAGAATAGAGCTTTTCGTAATTTTCTCTTTCGTCGCGGAGCATTTTCTTAAGCTCTGAAGAAATCTTCTTCTCAACGCTCTTGGCGATAGCCTTTAGCTGTCTGTCCTGCTGGAGCATTTCGCGCGAGATGTTAAGAGAGATATCGGAGGAGTCAACAAGACCGCGAACAAAACCAAAATGGTCGGGAAGCAGGTCCTTGCATTTTTCCATAATCATAACGCCGCTTGAATAGAGCTGAAGTCCCTTTTCAAAGCTGCGGCTGTAGAAATCAAAAGGAGCGCGGGACGGAATAAAGAGAAGGGCCTCAAAGTTTATGCCGCCCTCGGCTTTTTGACGGATCGTTTTTATGGGAGCTTCAAAGTCGTAGTATTTTTCACGGTAGAAGCTTGCATACTCTTCGTCGCTTACCTCGGAGCCAGGCTTTTTCCAGAGAGGAATCATACTGTTAAGCGTTTCGTCCTCGGTAACAGTTTCATATTCGTTTTCTCTGCCCTCTATCAGACGACGGTGCTCGGTTATCATACGAATAGGATAGCGGATGTAATCGCTGTATTTTTTCACGAGCATACGGAGAGTGTAGTCGCTCAAGTAGTCGCTGTACTTCTCGTCCTCGGTGTCATTCTTCAGGTGGAGAGTGATTTTTGTGCCCACGTCGCGCTTATCGGAGGGGGTAATAGTGTAGCCGTCAGCACCAGTTGACTCCCAAGCATAAGCCTCGCTCTCGCCCTGTGCAAGACTTTCAACCGTAATTTTGTCGGCAACCATAAATGCAGAATAGAAGCCTACGCCGAACTGACCGATAATGTCAATATCCTGCTTATCTCCGTTTTCGGGGTTGTTTTTGAAATCAAACGAGCCGCTTTTGGCAATAACGCCGAGATTATTGTCAAGCTCGTCCTTGGTCATACCACATCCGTTATCGGTAAGCGTGAGAGTTCTCGCCTCCTTGTCGGGAGACAGGCGGATTTCGTAATCGTCACGCGTACGGCTTACCGTGTTATCTGTCAGGGAACGGAAATAGAGCTTGTCGATAGCGTCGCTCGAGTTTGAAATAAGCTCACGGAGAAAAATCTCCTTATTCGTATAGATGGAATTTACCATCATATCCAGAAGCTTTTTCGATTCTGTTTTGAACTGTTTTTTTGCCATTATTGTCACCTCTTGGTAAATTTGAATACTATATAATTTTAATACTTTTTTGTGTTAAAGTCAATAGATTTACCTAAAAGAAAATACCCCTCATCAAATGATGGGGAGTATTGCTTCAGTATCATCTTAATGAGGAGATATTATTCTGTCTCCGCGGTGTCAAGACCGAAAAGATCGGAGGCCTCGATTTCGTTTGGACTTACAGATGAATCGTTATCCTTCGCTTCATCATCGCCTCCGCAAGCCACCATAGCAATAACTAAAGATATAACTACAACTGCCGCAAGAATTATTGAAAAAACCTTTTGCATTTGTCTGTTTTTCCTTTCAATACTAAATTACTATGAGAGATTATAACACGCTTTTTATAATTTGTCAAGATTAAGAGAAAAAATTATCTTTTTGTGAAAAAACTCGCAAAAGGCTTGACTGGGATAATATTTTCTGTTATCATTATTCTGTCAAACGGATTTTTGTTTTACCGATTGGCCTATAATAATTTTATAGAGGTAAAAATTTGATTTGCGGTGCTTTAGCTGATACGGGATTGGAGGATTTAACTTGGCGGATAATAAGCAAGGGGGCAGAAAGATTATTGCTCAAAATAAATAAGCCTTTCACGAATATTTTGTTGATGAAAGATATGAAACGGGAATAGTTCTTTCGGGAACCGAGGTTAAGAGTCTCAGAGCCGGTCGGGTTAATTTGAAGGAGGCCTATTGCGAGATAGATGGTGGCGAGCTGTTCGTAACGGGTATGCACATAAGCCCATACGAGCAGGGAAACATTTTTAACCGCGATCCGCTTCGCGACAGAAAGCTTCTTATGCATAAGCGCGAGATAATGAAGCTTCACGGACTCGTTTCGCAAAAGGGATTTACTCTTGTTCCGCTGTCGCTTTATTTTTCGGGCTCTTATGTTAAATGCGAGATAGGACTTTGCCGAGGCAAAAAACTTTACGATAAGCGTGATTCGGAGGCAAAGCGCTCGGCTGACAGAAATATTGAGCGGTTCAGCAAGAATAAACACGCAGACTTTTAAAGAAAAACAGACCTACAGTTTTTGTAGGTCTGTTTTTATGTTTTGCGAAACCATTTTCCGGATTTTTCTAAATCGAAAAGCCAAACACGGCAACCCTCAAAAATTTTGCCAACAGATTGGCAGGGAAGGAGATAATGCACCAGAATAGGCTGAACAAAAGACAGATTTGTCCTCTGAAATTAAGAGGAAGAGAGGAATAGTCCCAAACGCCAAGCTTCATTACGTTGTTGACAAGCTCGCCAACCAAAAGCTCGGTTGCTGTTATAATCGCACCGCCGAGAATGCAAAGAGCAAGCATAGGTATATTTGGGAAGCTTCTTCCGAGAAGATAAATAAGCCAGAAGCAAATACCACCCGTTATTGCCATAGACCAGTGCGAATGGCCGCGGTATAAGATTTCTATAGCGAAGTAAATAACTCCGCCGCAGGAGAACGTCAGTATAAATTGCTGAAGCTCAAAAAATACATTTGATCCTATAATTTTTTCCATAATATCACCTCTGTTGGTGATATTTTTACCTGAAAATAAATAAATTAAACAAATCTCGGTATAAAATTAACTTAAACTATTGATTTTGTTTCGTTTTTTTGGTAAAATAAGTATGTATGTGCATATATTGAGGAGGCGGTTTTTGAATGAAATACGAAAATATGAAAAAGACGACCGTCTCTGACAGAATAGTTTATTTTAAGAGTCAGGCAAAAAGCATTCTTTCGGGGAACGGTAATTTGCTGAAATTGATTTTTGCAAATATCATTTGTATTTCCTTTGCCGTTTCGTACGTTTATCTTTTCTCTGTTTTGCAAGGGGTGACGGGGATACAAGGTCGGGTATTCTCAACCCTCGCCTTTTTTCTTCTTCTTGTTTTTGTGGCTCCCTCGTTTTTCGGTATTTTGCGAATGGCGTATCTTATGTCGGAGGGAAAGCAGGTTGATATCTGCGATGTGCTTTATATGTACGGCTCGGTGAAGAGAATGCTCGGAGTTTACGGTGCCTTGTTTTTTGAGGCCGCGTATATATTATTTTTCTCCGTTATATCAATCGTTATCGGCTGGCTTGCTTCCTTTTTTTGCGGAATCGAGTCTGAGATTCTGCCCTCATCAAGCGGACATAGCAGGATAACTCTGATTTTTATTCTTGCAATTTTTGCACTGACAACTCTTTTTATGAAAAAGCTGTTTGTTTTGCCGTCGGTGCTGTTCAGATACGGAGGAACCGAGACGAGTGAAATGATCAAAAAATCAACAAGGGCGGTTTCGGGTCACGGGGCAGAGATTATACGCTTTAATTTGAGCTTTTTGGTGTTGGCTATTATCTCGCTTTTGACCTTCGGTACTTTATTTGTAGTATATACGTTACCCTTTTACACCTTGGCACGAATGCTGTATTCAAGTTATCTTTTGGATTTGGCTGAAAACAAAAATTGACAATATTTTTGCTGCAAATATGCGGCGGAATGGAGATAAAATATGGGAATGGAAAAAGAGAAGTTTTATATCACAACTGCGATAGCTTACGCATCGAGAAAGCCTCATTTCGGAAATACATACGAGGTTATTATGACGGATGCCGTTGCACGTTATAAAAGACAGATGGGATATGACGTCTTTATGCTTACGGGTACGGACGAGCACGGACAGAAGATCGAGGACCTTGCAACAGAGTCAGGCAAGACTCCGAAGGAATACGTTGACGGAGTGGCAGACGAGATCAAGGGCATTTGGGACTTGATGAACACAAGCTACGATAAATTTATCCGCACGACAGACGACTACCACGTAAAGAGCGTTGAGAAGATATTCAAGAAGCTTTACGACAAGGGTGATATTTATAAGGGATATTACGAGGGCTGGTATTGTACCCCCTGCGAATCCTTCTTTACCGATACCCAAATTACAGACGGTAAATGTCCCGACTGCGGCCGCGAGGTGCACAAGACGAAGGAAGAGGCTTATTTCTTCAAGATGAGCAAGTATGCGGAAAGGCTTATCAAGCACATCGAGGATAATCCCGACTTCGTTCAGCCCGAATCGCGCAAAAAGGAAATGGTTAACAATTTCTTAAAGGTTGAGGGCGGACTTCAGGACCTTTGCGTATCAAGAACGTCATTTAAGTGGGGAGTTCCCGTAACATTTGATGAAAAGCACGTAATTTACGTTTGGATAGACGCGCTCTCAAACTATATAACAGCGCTCGGCTATGATCCCGATCTTCCTGTTCAGCCTGAGCTCTTCCGGAAATATTGGCCTGCCGACGTTCATATTATCGGCAAGGACATTCTTCGTTTCCATACGATCTATTGGCCTATTATGCTTATGGCTCTTGACGTTGAGCTGCCGAAGAAGGTCTTCGGACATCCTTGGTTCAACTTCGGTATGGATAAGATGTCAAAATCAAAGGGTAACGTAATTTATGCGGACGACCTTGCACGTCGCTTCAGTGTTGACGGGGTTCGCTATTACGCTTTATCCGAGATGCCTTTTGCCAACGACGGCTCGATAACTTATGAAAGCGTAATTACAAGATATAATGCGGATTTGGTTAACAACCTCGGAAACCTCGTTAAGAGAACTCTTGACATGGTCAAGAAGTACAATGCCTCTGTTGTTCCGGAAAATAAAGCTCACGAGGCACTTGACGATGAGCTGAAGCAAGCCTGCGTTGACGCTTATGCAGGGCTTGTTGCAAATATGGATGAATACAAGATCGCGGATGCACTTGAGCATATTTTCACAATGCTCCGCCGTGCAAATAAGTATATTGACGAGACAACTCCCTGGACTCTTGCAAAGGAGCCTGCGGCAAAGGACAGACTTGACACGGTTCTTTACAATCTTCTTGAGGCTATCCGCTGGGGTGCGGTTATGCTCACGCCCTTCATTCCCGAGAGTGCCGAGGATATTCTGACTCAGCTTAACACCGACCTTCGTTCATACGACACGATAGGCACAGCAGATAAGTTCGGCGGAATGGTAGGCGGGGGTACGGTTGCCGATTCAAAGGTTCTTTTCGCAAGAATTGACGAAGAAAAGATGCTTGCCGAGCTTGAGGCCGAAAGAGAGGCACAGATGAAGGCGGCAGAGGCTGAAAAGAAACCCGAGAAGCCGGAGGG
>JAZRJC010000065.1:0-4713 GCA_045645605.1 Eubacteriales bacterium
ATGCCGTACTTCAGCATCGCGATACGTTCGACACCCATACCAAACGCGAAACCGGAATATTCATCGGGGTCAATGCCGCAGTTTTCGAGAACGTGACGGTTGACAACGCCCGCACCGAGGACTTCGATCCAGCCGGTACCCTTGCAAAGCTTACAGCCCTTGCCACCACATTCGAAGCAGCTTACGTCAACCTCAACGGAAGGCTCTGTGAAAGGGAAGTATGAGGGGCGAAGTCTTGTCTTTACGCCGTCGCCGAAGATTTTTGCCGAGAAGGTATCAAGCATACCCTGAAGGTCGCACATGGAAATTCCCTTATCAACGACAAGGCCCTCCATCTGTGAGAACATAGGTGAGTGTGTTGCGTCGTCGTCGGAGCGGAAAACCTTACCGGGAGACAGGATCTTAATGGGAGGCTTGGAGTTTTCCATTACGTGAATCTGACCAGCAGACGTTTGAGTTCTCAAAAGGAACTCCTCGGAAACGTAGAAGGTGTCCTGCATATCGCGTGCAGGGTGGTCCTTCGGAGTGTTGAGCGCTGTGAAGTTGTAGTAATCGTTTTCAATTTCACGGCCCTCGAAAATCTCAAAGCCCATACCTGCAAAAATGTCGATAAGCTCGTTGCAAACGAGTGTGTCGGGGTGAAGAGTTCCCGTTTTGTTAAATTCGGCAGGCATTGTAACGTCAACGGCCTCTGCCTTATTTTTCTCGGCAAGCTCGATAGCCTTGATTTTAAGCTCAGCCTCGTCAAAGCGTTCGGTTGCCCAAGTCTTTATGTCGTTTACAACCTTACCGAAAGCAGGTCTATCCTCTTTTGCGATATTCTTCATTTCCTTCATAAGGCTTGCGATTTTGCCCTCTTTGTTATCGAGATAAATTTTTCTGAAATCATAGAGAGCCTTTGAGGATGTGAAGCTGTCAATCTGAGCTTCTATTTCCTCTCTTATTTCTTTGATTTTTTCTTGCATCATTTTTTGACCGCCTTTTCATAATTTATGATAAAATTAAAGCTAAAATAAAAAAGCCTCATCCTGATTTCAGGACGAAGCATATCTCCGTGTTACCACCCGAATTTCCCCCGAGGAGGACAACTCATTTGCACTGTAACGGGTTGCTCCCGAAAACGACTACTAAGCGCGACCGCGAAGATGCGAATTCACCGTTTTTGCTCCAAGGCGAAATGCATTTTTTCTTTGCACAAACCGCTTCCAGCCGCCGACGGTTACTCTCTTTCTGCAAATTTTTGAAAAAAGCTATCCTTTTCTACACATTTATTATATTATACAGCGTATTTTTCGTTTTGTCAAGGCTTTTTGGTATTATAGCCTCACTTATTCCAAAAAATTAAAAATAATCGTATGACCAAATAATGAAAAACTCTTACAAAAAATAATATTTGGGCTATTTCTCGCAAAATTTTCTGAATATCACTGCTATTCCTCATCAAAAAAAGGACTTTCCCAACCGATAAAGACATAAATTTTGCATATCTTTTTTGACAAATTTAACGGGGTATAGGATGTAAAATTGAAGCAACGGGAAAATATCCGATTCAAAAAAGGAAGGCAAGTAAAAATGAAGGGAAATAATAGGGAAAAATATGTTTACATTGAAGGCGCAGAGGCTTTGATTGATGAAAAAAGGAAAAGTGGTGCAAAAAAACGAAATTGTCAAGGATTATTTGCGAATATTAAAGAAAAAATAGCGAATAACGGTGATGCTTTGCTTAAAAGTGGTGCTAACGGCGTGATTTGCGCACTTATGTCGTTTTTGTTTGGAAGAACGCCGCTATTTCTTGATACATATCCTCTTGCAATAGCGTTTTTGTGTGCATCGAGCAGAAAAACTCTCTGGATTTTTGCAGGAGCTGTTGCATCTGTTTTCTCGATTGTGGGGGAAGATGTGATTGTATCTCCTGTTGTTCAACTGTGTTCGTATGCTTTAGCACTTATAATCAGGCTTATTGTGGCGATTACGATAGACGCTCCCGACGAATTTTATTTATCTGAGCTTATTGGCAAGAAATATAAGGAGAAAAATGAAAGAGCAAGAGTCAGGAGCGAGCAATTAGGACTTATCGGGGAAAAGCTTTTTCACGAGAATATTTATCTCAGAATGGCAACTGCTTGTGCGTCTGCCTTTACGGTAAGCCTTTACAATATGAACGTTGGAGGATACAGATATTACGATTTGTTTTCAGCGCTGTTTTCAATGGCGGCATCTCCAGCTTTTGTGTTTGTTTTTTGGGGTGCTTTTTGCGGCAGAGAAAAGGCGAGAGAGAAAACTGACGGATTTTTCTATATAATCGGAAAAATCGGTATGATGTTTACGCTTGTATATTGCTGCCGAGGGGCTGACATTTTCGGAATTTCCGTTGCACCTATGCTTGCCTTCGTATTTTCAGTCTATTACGGAAAAAGCGAGAGCTATCTCTACGGTGCGGCAGTTGGCTTTGCAACAGGCTTTGCAGTATCGCCTATATACGCGCCCGCCTTTATTCTTTCGGCATTGGCGTCAGGGGTGCTCCGAGGCTCAGGAATTATAACGATTTCGGGGGCTTCTGCTTGTGCGTCTGTTTTGTGGGGTGTTTATATTGACGGCTTTTCGGGACTTATGATTTTTATTCCCATTTGCTTTTTCGGAACTCTTGCACTTTTGATAACTGATATTGTATCAAGAAGCGGAATATTAAACGATCAGACCGAATCGGATGAGGGGGACGCATCAGAAGAGAAGGGGAACGACTCATTAAAGCTTCTTCGAGGAGAGGCGTATGCCGATCGTATGGCGGAGCTTTCAAAAACCTTTTCGTCAATATCCGAATCGCTTTACGATATTACGGGAATTATGCACCGACCGAGCAGGATAGAGCTTTCCGAGCTTTCTATAAGAACGGCGGGGGTCTTTTGCCGCACTTGTGAAAATTATGAGAAATGTCACGATAGTGAAAAAGACGAAACAGACGAGATGCTTCACACCTTTGGCGAGATTCTGTCTAAAAACGGAAGAATCGAGGCGGAGCTATTGCCTGACTATATATGGAAAAAATGTAAGAGGACAGAGGGGATTTGCCAAGAGATAAATACGGAATTTGCAAAGCTTATCCGTCGAAATCTGACAGACGACAAAACCGAGCTTTTGGCTTTTGACTATGATGCTATCTCGCACATTCTCTCTGATGCTATAAAAGAGGAAAACCAATGCTACAAAATAGATAGGGAACTAACTAAAAAAATGCAAAAATTCGCCTCCCGTCCCGATATTTCTATTCCCGACGTTATTGTTTTTGGGGACAGAATAAAGACGGTATTTTGCAACGACATCGGCAAAAAAATCGGAAAGATAGGGGCTTTGAAGCTTCGGAAAATGCTTTCAGATGCTTGCGGATTTTTGGTTTCGGAGCCTATATTCAACGTAAACGGAGATAAAATTTCAATGACTGTAAAAACCTCGCCGACCTTGTCGGCAGAATATGCCGAGGCGGGGGCTGTCGGGCGCGACAGTGACGTTAGCGGAGATGTGGTCAGTCAATTTGAGGGAAACGGCAGCTATTTTTATTCGATAATCAGCGACGGAATGGGTAGCGGAAGTGCGGCTGCACACACGTCAGAGCTGTGTCGGGATTTTCTTTACAAAATGCTTTCGGCGGGCAATAAAAAGGAAACGGCACTCAAAATGCTCAATTCACTCATAAGAGCCAAAAACACAGAATGTAGTGCTGCTCTTGATTTGCTTGAGATTGATTTGATTTTGGGGAGGGGAACGATTATGAAAAGCGGTGCGGCCCCCTCATTTGTACGCCGAGGGGACAAGCTTTTTAAGCTCGAATCGAAAACCGCTCCTATCGGAATTATGAGACAGACGGATGCCGAGTCTCTTCATTTTGACCTTGTTGACGGAGATATGCTTATAATGCTTTCCGACGGAGTTTGTGAGGGCGGGGATGAAAGTCTTTGGCTTGTGGAGCTTTTGAATGAGGCGGAGAGGTATTCACCAAAGGAGCTTGCAGATAAAATTGTAGATATGTCAAAGAGAAACGGAAGGGGTGACGATATATCGGCGGCGGTCGTTAAAATAAGTAAAACTGCATAAAAAATGAGCTGTGTCAGGCAAAAACGCTTGACACAGCTTATCTTTTAGGGGGGTTATTCTTTATTAAATACAATCTTGTCATCAACAGCAACAGCGCAAACCTTGTCGCCGGGCTTTATTTTGCCCTCGAGCATCTCGCCCGAGATAGCGTCCTCAACCAAACGGATAATAGCACGGCGGAGGGGTCTTGCTCCGTAAGTCGGGTCAAAGCCCTCCTTTGACAGAAGTTCAATGACAGAGTTGTCAAAGCTCAAGGCTATGCCGACCTCATTCGTTCTCTTTGACACCTCGCAAAGCATAAGCCGTGCGATTTTTGCGATGTCCTCATCGGATAGCTTGTTGAAGATGATGATATCGTCGATTCTGTTCAGAAATTCGGGACGGAAGGTGGCTTTGAGAGCCTCGTTTATCTGACTGCTTTGTCGCTTCTGCTCGTCCTCGCTTGAATTCGAGCTTGCAAAGCCGAGAGGCTTTCTGTCCCCGCCAACACTTGACGCACCTGCGTTTGATGTCATAATGATAATGGCATTTTTGAAGTCAACGCGTCTGCCCTGCGAGTCGGTGAGAATACCGTCCTCAAGAACCTGAAGCATAATATTGAAAACGTCGGGGTGAGCCTTTTCG
>JAZRJC010000066.1:0-2146 GCA_045645605.1 Eubacteriales bacterium
TTTCTGTTGATACACTTGTCGGAAGAATGGAAATGCCAGAAAAAGACCTGATGAATAAACTGCAAATCTTTTTCAAGACAAGCGAAAATGCCGAAGTTTCAAATCGTGTTTTCAAAGTGTGTGAAAGTATTATTATAGGTAGATATCAAAAATACTTTGAAAATACAGATTTTGAAGGCAAGAAAAGTTATTCTACATTACTCAGAAAAAATCTCACAAGCGTTTTTTCCAACAGAACGGATAGAACTCGTGTGTTTGCTGCGGTAGATACAAGTGCAGTGAATTTGAGTGATGATTCAAGAAACTCGCTTAACGAAATATTTAGTGCTTTATCAAATCCGTCTGTGTTGAATTTTATCAATAATATGTCGAGCTTTTCAAACCATGAAACTATGACATACGATAGAATATCTTTTTGTTCAAAGTTTGATATTGAAGAT
The DNA here is from genome assembly GCA_045645605.1 of Eubacteriales bacterium. Taxonomy (GTDB): domain Bacteria; phylum Bacillota; class Clostridia; order Oscillospirales; family CAG-272; genus SIG710. The sequence goes on from JAZRJC010000066.1 coordinate 441, forward strand.
AAGGATTTTGACTTTATGGTGTCATCATTACAGTCGCTTGGCCTTGTTACGGTAAAGACAGTTGCGCTGAATGACAGTAACATTATTATGTATCAACCTTACTTGAACGAAAATATCGTTTTGCTACTATCCCTTGCTGATTTGTTGTATAACTCAAGACCGGATGGAAATATTCATTGATAAGAAAACCACCGCCGAGGATTAATTTTCCTCGGCGGTATTTCTTTGTCTATTGCGAACTAATTATTGACACTATATCGAGAATGCATCGGTTAGTCCGTTGAGTCGAGTATTGTCCTTCTTCACATAGTACATTTCGGTTATCTGCGAGGTGCTATGTCCAAGAATATCCGCGACCTGCTTTGGTGTTAGGGATATAATCGTGCCGTCGGGCTGTTTAACGCCGTTTACAAGGTTGGTAGCGAATGTGTGGCGTAGTGAGTGCAACCCACGGTGTTCGACGCCTGCACCGTCTAATAAGCGGTAATAACGCCGTCTGAATCGCTCGGGCTTGAGGAAATTTCCGTTGATGTCTGGTATAAGAGGGAAGTCCTCGCCCAAATATAGGCTTGAATTTATTGACAATTTTCATAACTCGTGCTATCATCACTCTTGTGTTAAAACATTAAAAATGGAGATACATATGAAAATTTACGCTAATTTACATACTCATTCTACTCATTCCGACGGCCCTTACTCGCCTGCAGAAATCGTTAAGGTTGCGAAGGCAGAGGGATACGGCGCGATTGCGATCACCGATCACGATACTGCAACGGCTTATCCCGAGCTGAAAAAAGCATGCGACGAAGAAGGTATGGAATGTATTTTCGGCGTTGAGTTTTCGGTATGCGAGCCAAAATCCTACCATATTTTGGGCTTTGATTTTGATCCCGAGTACCCCGAAATGAAGAAATATCTTGCGAATATGGCGGCGCGCCAGACGGACAACACAAAGGCTTGCTTTGATCTGGCTGTTAAAAACGGCGGTATTGCAGGGATCACGTGGGACGAGGTTTTGGAATTTAACCGCGGGATCGCTTGGCTTTGCAACAATCACGTTTTTAACGCGATGCTCGCAAAAGGGCTTGTTAAGCAGGAAAATTATATGGCTTGGTTTTTAGAGAATTTTGAGGTACAGAGGGGATATTTTCCTCCGAGATACAGCTTCAAGCCGCTTCCCGAGCTTATTGATCTTATAAAGGCCGCCGGCGGCTTTGCGATCGTTGCCCATCCGCATAATCAGCTTGACGATATCGACGAGCTTGTGGCTCTTGGTATTTCGGGGCTCGAGGTGCTTCACCCCGATCTTACGGAGGATGAAAAGAAGCGCGCGCTTGAAATTGCGCTTGAAAAAGGACTTTTTATCAGCGGCGGCAGTGATCACAGCGGTCTTTGCGGCGGACTTTACGGCTCTTATCCCTCGGAAGAGGAGCTGAAAAAATCTTATCACTATATTCCCGAGCTTAGCGTCGGAACCTCGAAGGAATACTTTGAAGAGATGAAGACGAGGAAAATCAACAGATAATTCCGCATTTCGTTATACATCGGGACAAGAAGGACAAATACGCAATCAACAAGAGTAATCGTTATGAAGCTTTACGCGCCCGAATATTATAAAAATTTTACATGTATCGCGGATAAATGCGAGCACAGCTGTTGTATCGGCTGGGAGATCGACATTGACGGTGAAACCTTTGAGCGATATA
>JAZRJC010000067.1:0-5897 GCA_045645605.1 Eubacteriales bacterium
TTTGGTATTCCAAAAATCGTCAAAGGAAACCGAAACGTTCGAAATATTCATAATGCCCAGATGCGAAATATCCGAGCCTATTACAGCTACCGTTCCGTTCTCGCCCTTCAGCAACCTTACGATCTCCTCAAGCTCCTTCTGGGAAAAGCCGAGATATGCTTTATATTTGAAAAGTCCGTATTCAAGCGGATATTTCTTTTCTCTGAATAAAGAGGCTACGGCAATCTCGCTTTTTGATGTTGCAATCCTCGTTGCAAGAACGGTTCTCATATCGTTTCTTGTTTCCGAACCGAAATAAATAACGGAAATATCAGCCTCGGAAAACTGACGCACCGTGTCTGCACATCCGTCAAAAAACGGGTCTGAATAAACGATATATCCGTCGAAAATAAGCTGATTCTGAACCGCGCCCAACCTTGAAAGGCTTGAGGTCGGGCTTATTCTCGATGCGAAAAGCGAAACCTTTTTGCACTTTTGAGTAAACGAGGCACAGGCATAGATGATATCGTTTTTTATATTCTGCGTAAGAGATGTCACTCCGTCGGCCGTTCTTATATGTGTGCAAAGGTTAAGAAGCGACAAATCAAAGCTTGTGCAGTATATACTGTATTCATCTCCGACCGACACGAGCGTCGTGTCAAACGCCCCAACGTCCGAGCCTACAAATTCAACCGTCCTGTGCTTATCTGTAATTCCGGACGGATTAAACCCATTTTTCTCCGCAAATTCAAAAACTGCCGCTGCTTGATTGACTTGAGGGCCCGTCTTACCTGACAGTGCCACCCTGTTATGCTCTGTTGAAAGAATAACCGACGTCATAAATGCGTCTGTTTGCTCGGAAAGACCGCCCTTGAAGGATTGGACGTCGTAAAAGCGGTTGGCTGTATAAATATTTTCGAGGACAAGCATATCGTCAGAAAGTGCCTTGTCTCCGCAAACGATAACGGTATCCACGTAGTTCATCTCGCCAACCGAATGGGGCGTTTTGATAACCGATCTGTCATCCTCCGAATTTGCCTTTCCTGTGGCCGTTGTCGGCAGAATACGCATAGCCGACATAATAAATCCGCCAAAGGATACGACAACGAGAGAAAACGCGGAAAGCAAAACCTCAAATATGCTAAGCTCCTTTGTGCCTAAAAACAGCAATAAAACCTCAATCGAAAGAAATGCAACAAGCATAATGATGCTTATAAAAGAAAATCTTTTATCAAGAGAAGAGAGGCTTTTAAGCTCAAGCTTCTCGCTTGGCACAAGCTCAATCTGTCCGAGCATACTTCCAATAAACGTGTCCTCGCCTGCCCTTACGGCAATAGCTCGACCCACACCGCCGGCAATAACAGATGCGGCGCCTATCATATTCGTCTGCTCCGAGACCTGGGGCTTTGTCGCCGGATTTATAAGGACTGACGCATCCTTTGTCAGAACCTCCTTACGCTCGTGGCCATCAATAATCCCCGTAAATTCAACGGTTTTAAGATTTTCGCTCTGTATCAATCGAACGTCGCAGGGAACGATATCTCCTCGCCGAAGAATAATGACGTCCCCCACAACTATCTCTCGCATATCAACCGAGAACACCTTTCCGTCTCTTATGCAGTTGACCTGCGGCACCGATCGTTCGGAAAAATACTCCGAACGGCGTCTTGCAAAAAGATACATAAGAATCGAAGCACAAGCACCGAGAGCTGAAACGAAAACAAGTGCAACCGAGCTACTTGCCTCTGCGAAAAACACACTGATAGCAAGAACGACCGCAAAAATAATAAGTGCAATATCCGATACCGGCTTCTTTATATGCTGCCAGAGAGGCTGTGATATCGGGAGATAAATATTGTTTTCGCCGTTTCTTCGTAAACGAAGCGCAGCTTCCTTTCGGGAAAGACCCGAATAAGCGTTGGTATTCAGTTTTTTCTCTATTTCGTCCTGTGTCATAGAATACCACGTCTCACCCATAACGTCACACTCCTCTCAAATAATTTACATACAGGAAACCTTGATTTCCCCGTCCTTTGTGCCTATATACGCCTGCGTATAGGTTTTGTTGTAATCCGCTATAAGAATTTCAGCAAGCGGATCCTCAACGTTCGTTTGAATATATCTTCTCATATTTCTCGCACCAAGCTTTGCCGAATAAGACTTATCCGCAATAATTGCAAGCGCCTCATCGGAATAGGTCAGATTGATATCCTTTTCTGTGAGTACTGTGCGAAGCTCAGAAAGCATAATTGCGGCAATCTTACAAAAGTCCTCTCTGTCAAGGCCTCTGAACGTAATAATCTCGTCCACTCGGTTTATAAACTCGGGACGCAGGAAGGACGAGAGCGCCTTCTCGGTCTTTTGTGCCGCTGCCTCCTCCTTGTTCTGTGAAAATCCTGCCGTGCTTGAGCTGTTATCCGAGCCTGCGTTCGTTGTCATTACGATAACGGTGTTTTCAAAATTCACCGTCTTTCCGTGGGCATCGGTAATTCTTCCGTCGTCGAGAATCTGGAGAAGAATATTAAGCACGTCGGGATGTGCCTTCTCAATTTCATCAAACAAAATGACCGAATAAGGCTTTCTGCGTATCTTCTCAGTAAGCTGACCTGCCTCGTCATATCCGACGTATCCGGGAGGTGCTCCGATAATTCTCGATACCGAGTGCTTCTCCATGAATTCCGACATATCAAGACGGATAAGCGTTTCGGGAGAATTGAAAAGGTCTGCGGCAAGCGTTTTTACAAGTTCTGTTTTGCCCACACCCGTAGGCCCTGCAAAAATGAAGGAAACAGGCTTTTTCTTATACGAAATCCCTGCCCTATTACGCTTAATTGCTCTTGCAACTGCCGAAACAGCCTTATCCTGACCGATAATTCTTGCCATCAGGCGTTCCTCAAGCTTATCTATTCTTACAAACTCATTTTCGGTAATATTAGTTGCCGGAACACCCGTCCAAACCTCGATAACGTCCGCAATATCAGCCGTCGTTAACGTAATTTTTTCACATTCGGGCTCAAGAGCACCCAAGCGTTCCGAGAGACGAAGCTCTTCAGCCTTGCATTTTGCAATAGCTTCATATCTCTTTGCTTCATCCGCCTCGTTTTCTCTTGCCGATTCCGCCTCGTACTGCTCCCTCTCTTCCTTTAGCTTCAATAGTCTGTCACGAATTTCGTAGCTCTCGTTAAGAGCTGCCGAGGAAAGCGACAGATTAGCCGCCGCCTCATCAAGAAGGTCGATAGCCTTGTCGGGCAGATATCTGTCTGTAATATATCTCTCGGACATAACGACAGCCTTTGATAAAACCTCGTCGGGAATATGAATTTTATGGAAATCCTCATAATAATGCTTGATTCCCTTTAACATATCAGTGCTTTCCTCAACAGACGGCTCGTTAACGGTAACCGGCTGGAATCTTCTCTCAAGAGCAGAGTCCTTTTCGATATATTTGCGGTATTCGTTGAGAGTTGTAGCCCCTATCACCTGAATCTCGCCTCTCGATAAAGCAGGCTTCAAAATATTTGCCGCGTTCATACTACCCTCGGCATCACCCGAGCCTACGATATTATGAACCTCGTCGATAACTAAAATAACGTTTCCCTCGGCACGAACCTCGTTTATAAGGCCCTGCATTCTCTGCTCAAACTGACCTCTAAATTGAGTTCCTGCAACGAGTGCCGTAAGATCCACGAGATATACCTGATGGTTTTTCAGCTTATACGGAACGTCGTCCGCCGCAATTTTCTGTGCAAGTGCCTCAGCGATAGCCGTTTTACCTACGCCCGGCTCACCGATAAGGCAAGGGTTGTTTTTCTGGCGGCGGCAGAGAATCTGAATTACTCTCGCAAGCTCCTTTTCACGCCCAACTATCCTATCAAGCTTACCTTCAAGGGCTCTTGCCGTTAAATTGCGGCAATAAGTGTCAAGAAATTTTTTCTTCTTATCAGCCTTTTTCTCGGCCTTCTCATTTTTCTCTCCCTTTGGGCTCTCTCCTGTCTTACCGGGAAGCTCAACGTTTCCACCGTTAAAAAGCTTGTTGAAATCAATAGCGGGTGCCGTTCCCTCAGACAGCTCGTCAGAGGAAACAAGCTCATTCATACTCTCCTCCATCTCCTCAAGCTGGTCTGGGTCGATTCCGAATTTATTAAACGTGTTACCGATAATACTGTCAATGGGCATACCAAGCTCCTTGGCACACTTTATGCAATATCCCTCGCTTTTGTTCTCGCCATTCTGCATACTGTTAACGAAAATAACAGCAAGTCTTTTATGGCATCTTGAACACATAACCATACTAAGAACAATCTCCTATCTGTGTCTATATTATTTGCCTAATATTTTGAATCCGAAAAATTCGGACAGATATTTCACAACGTAAGTATTTTCAATCACGTTTTCGCTTATCCTTGACGGGGACACCATATTTATTGCCTTTATCGCGTAATATGAAATGTTACAAAATACAACGATGACTAAAAGTCCTGTGAAAACGCCAAGAACAAAACCAAGCGCGCGGTCAAGCCCTCCGATTATCGGAAGATGAGTAATAAGTCCAACGATATGAATAATTATCGTTATTGCCAACATAATCCCTATAAACAAAAGCGCGAACGCGATTGAATTTGATATAATCTTCACGGCAGGTGCCGCTATAGTCTCCGACATAGCCGCAACACTCTCCTCACTCGCGCTTACCATATCGCCGTAACGCTCGCGAAGAGTTTCGCCGTCAGCACCAAAGCTTGAGAGAGTTTTTCTGAAATCCTCGGGCATATCCTCGAAAAGCCGTCTGAGGTTAAAAAGCTCTGCCGTCTTTGTCGTCACACCCAAAATTCTTCTGTGGACAATCTCCGTCACCCTTTCTTCAACAAATCCCGTGCGGATATAAAATGAAACGGTCGGCGTAAAAACGTATGCCAGAACTATCGACAAAACTACCTTTAACGAGCTCAAAAAAGACCTCAAAAAGCCCTTTCGATAGCAGGAAACCAAAACGATAAGAAAAAGTATTATCGCTACTAAATCAAGAATGAAATACATTTACAACTCCTAACATTTTTGTTGAGCGTTATTTTGAAAAATCGTAATACTCGCTCTTTGAATCTGTGGCGAGCATGACGTCATACCGACTGATAACTATAAGCTGCTTACCCATTCCGAGTGCACCCAGCTTCTTTATCTCGTCCCCGTCAATATCTATTCTCATAACGGTGCTGTCTGTTAAAACGAATAAAAATCCGTCAAGCTCGCGTACAGCGACAATTCTTCCGTCGCAGATGCTCTCGTGCTTGATTTCTCCGTCCTCACCGACAAATATCACCTGATTACCAATGCTTGAGCCGTTCGTTGAATAAACGAGAGCTATACCATTCTCATTCATATCAAAAAGAATAGGCTGACTCGCACCGAAGCCGTAGCTCGTTATAAAGCCTCCGTCCTCATCGTAATAATAAACTCCGTTATCACAAAGCACCGCCAGACTGCCGTCAGAAAGATAGCAGCATTTTATGGGGAGCGACTCGTTAAGCTTTACTGACGTCACAGCCTCACCCTCCCCGACCTTATAAAAGGTCACCTTTCCGACGTAGCTTCCGTCGGATGCGTAGGTTGATAAAATTGCAAATCTTTTTCCCGCGCTGTCAATATCGATATCCAAAATGTAATCGTCTGTCAATATTCTGTTTTTCAAACGGCAGTTTTTCGTGTAAACGCTTGCCGAAAAATTATATTCCTTAGCCTTCGTCACAAGAGCGTACATTCCGCTATCGGAAATATCCCCAACAACTATTTCTCCGTCAAGATTTTCCGAATAAATTTTTGCAAAAAGATTATAAAGAGCGTATCTTTTATGACCGAAATCATAAACGAGCATATATTTATCCGAGCTCTCAATTCTCGGATTTGAAAACTTTTCGTTGCCC
>JAZRJC010000068.1:0-22549 GCA_045645605.1 Eubacteriales bacterium
GACTCAATTAAGCCCTTTGCCTTTACGCAGCAATACGGAAGGAGTCTACTTGCTATTTATTGTGCTTTCGGTCCTTCGACTCGGAAGGGATAGGTCATATAAGGGATGCTCTGTCATTGTCTCGCACCAACCGACAACTCTCTGTAAACGTTACACACCGACCCTCTTCGTCACAGTCGTCTTTTGTGTTATTCAAATCTGTTACTGATTATAGCACCCCAAAATTGATTTGTCAATACCTTTTTGGAAATTTTTTGTCAGAAATTCCAAATTGTTTTTTAGTTAAACAAGCTCCAAATGCTATATATTAACTCTTTTACACTTAACTATTGCCTCTGTAACGTTTCTTAAGACAAGCTCGCCGTTTTGGTTATATGCCTCTATTGAGATCTCAGCCAAACCGTTTTTTTTATTTCTTTTCTCGAGCTTGGTTATAGTTGCCTTGCCCGAGAGGACGTCATCGGCATAAACGGGCTTTATCCATTCGATTTTAGTTGATTTTCCTGCAAGCAAATCTTCGCCGAAGAAGTCAATCTCAAGATATTTCGCCCATACCGACATAAATGACATAACTCCGGGTGCTATCAGCCTGCCGAAGGGGGTCTTTTTGGCGTATTCCTCGTCGGTATGCAAAGGGATGTTATCATATTCTCTGGCAAAAGCCATCATCTTTTCTTTTTCGATGACGGCGGATGAAATATCCGCCGTCATACCTATTTTCAAATCATCAAAATACATATTAAATACCTATATAGTTGTTTGAATTATTTTTTCAGTCCCAGCTTTTCGGCAGATTCGTCACGCATCTTGTATTTCAGAATTTTTCCTGCAGCATTCATCGGGAATTCATCGACAAACAAGAAATATTTAGGAACCTTGTGTCGTGCGATAGAGGCGTTTCCGTATTCCTTCATTTCGTTCTCGTTGGAGGTCTCTCCCTTATGAAGAATAACCCACGCACAGCATTCCTCGCCGTATTTTTCGTCGGGAACACCAACGACCTGAACGTCACGAACCTTGGGATTCGTCAGATAAAATTCCTCGATTTCGCGGGGATAGAGATTCTCTCCGCCGCGGATAATCATATCCTTTAATCGTCCGGTTACCTTATAATAGCCGTCGGGGGTTCTCAAACAGATGTCTCCCGAATGGAGCCAGCCGTCCGCATCAATTGCCTGCGCGGTTGCCTCGGGCATCTTGTAGTATCCCTTCATAATATTAAAGCCGCGAGCGACAAATTCTCCGCTCTCGCCGTCGGGGAGCTCGTTGCCGGTTTCGGGGTCGATAATTTTGCATTCAACACCGGGGAAAGCACTTCCGACAGTTTCAACGCGGTGGTCAAGATCTTCGTTTACCTCGCCCATCGTACATCCGGGTGATGCCTCCGTCTGTCCGTAAACCGAGATGATCTCGCGCATATTCATTTCTACCGACGCGCGACGCATAAGGTCGGCAGGGCAGTTTGCACCGGCCATAATACCTGTTCTCATATAAGAGAAGTCTGTTTTTGCAAAATCGGGGTGGTTAAACATCGCGATAAACATCGTAGGAACGCCGTTAAAGCAGGTGATATGCTCGTCATTTACGCAGGAAAGCGACGATTTCGGCGAGAAATAGGGAATCGGACAAAGAGTACCGCCGTGAGTCATCATAGAGGTCATCGAGAGCACCATTCCGAAGCAATGGAACATAGGAACCTGAATCATCATACGGTCGGCGGTTGAGAGATCCATTCTGTCGCCGATAGTCTTTCCATTGTTTACGATATTTCTGTGAGTAAGCATAACACCCTTGGGGAAGCCTGTTGTACCCGAGGTGTATTGCATATTACAAACGTCATCGGGCTTCACGAGCGACGCACGTCTGCGAACCTCCTCGCGCGGAACGAGAGATGAGCGCGAGAGCATTTGCTCCCAGGTGAGACAGCCGTCCATAGAGAAGCCAACTGTTACAACGTTGCGAAGGAAGGGAAGATTCTTGGAATACAAGGGGGCGCCCGGAGTCAAGGTCTTGAGCTCGGGACAAAGCTCCTCAATGATTTCCTTGTAATTGATGTCCTTACAATATTCTATCATAACGAGCGTATGAGTATCCGACTGCTTGAGCAGATATTCAATCTCGTGAATTTTGTAGGCAGTATTTACCGTTACGAGAACTGCACCGATCTTTGTGGTTGCCCAGAAGGTTACAAACCACTGGGGAACGTTGGTTGCCCAAACGGCAACGTGGTCGCCCGCTTTTACTCCGAGCGAGATGAGAGCGGCGGCGCATTCGTCAACGTCGCGTCTGAATTGCTCGTAGGTTCTCGTATAATCAAGGGTAGGGTATTTGAAGGCGAACTGGTTGGGATATTTTTCCGCCATCGTATCAAGGACGTCCGAGAAGGTTGCATCGATAACGTCGTATTTTTTCCAAACGAAGGTTCCTGTTTTTGCACGGTTATAGTATGCGTGCTCAAAGGTCTTTTTATCACGTCCGAGTGCTGAGATATAGCTTGTGAAGTGAGTAAGGACGATATCAGCATCGCTTATCTCGTCATTCCAGGCAGCACAGATAAAGCCCTCGTAATTGAGAGAGGAAAGCGCGTTCAAGAGCTTTTTAACGTCAAGAGTACCCTCGCCGATAAGAACTGTTTTTCCGTCCTTCATATCGCCGAGACGAACGTATTTAATATACGCACCCAGATTTTTTATCGTTGCTTCAGCGGTTTCACCTGCATCAAAATGCGTTCCACGTACGTTCCAGGAGGCACCTATTGCAGATGAAGCAAAATGATTGATGATAGCTATGACGTTTTCGGTGTTTGCAAGATAACCCACTGTTTCAAAAAGGATATTGACGTCGGATTGCTCGGCACGCTTGATAGCCGACGACATTTTTTTATCCAACACGTCGAACGACACGGTTTCCTCAGCGCGTACGATAACGTTATCGATACCCGAGGCTGCCGCCATTTCTACGTACTTCATAACAAGCTCGGCAGTTGTTTCCTCGCTCTCAACGGGAGAGGGCATACGAAGAGCAGAAACAGAAAGATTCCTGTTGAGGAGCTTTCTTTTGGCATCAGCAATACGGTCGCGTCTTAAAATGCTGTCGTGATGAGATTTTCTTTCATTGACGGCATCGTATATTTCAAATCCACAGAAACCGTAATCGTATGCGTAACGGCAAAGGTCAAGAAAGGAAGCTCTATTTATATTCTTTGTTGAAAATGCTATTTTCATTCCTTTAATTACGCCTCCTCAAATACAATTTTATTGAGTGCATTGATATAAGCTCTGATGCTCGCTGCGATGACGTCGGTTGACGTTCCGTTTCCCGAATAGAGCTTGCCGTTATAGCGAAGCTTTACAAGAGCCGAGCCGAGAGCCTCTTTTCCCTCGGTTACAGACTGCACCTGATAATCGTCAAGCTCATAGTGGTGACCAATGCACTGCTCGATAGCACGGAATGCGGCGTCGACAGGACCGTCACCGGCACTTACACCGCAAATGCTGTCGCCGTTGCAGGTCAGAACTATCTGTGTCATTGAGCTTGAAATATTGCTGCTTGTTGTTGTGTAGGTTTCAAAATGATATGTTGAAGGCGCCTGCATAGCAGAGCTTGCAATAAGAGCTTCAAATTCCTTGGCTCCGACAGCACCCTTCTTTTCGCATACCTGCGTGAGAGCCTTGCGGACGTTTCCAATATCAGAATCCGAAAGTTCATAGCCGAGTATAGCTGCGGCCTCAGCAACCTGCGCGACGGTAGCGTCTGAATCAAGAAGAATTTTTTTCTTATCGGATATTGTTTTCTCGTCTTCATAGGTGTCGTGGCTGATGCTTGACGTCATATCCTCAATGCTTGAGTGAATATTGGTATTGTTCAGCTTGATTTCGGCACCTATCTGTGAGCTGCAGGTGCTTATGGCGTCTGAGATTTCGCCGGTCAGGAGAATATCACGGCCGACCATTGCACACTTGAGTCCGTCGGCCCCCTCAGTTATAGCGGAAAATGCGGAAGCAACTGCCATGTTTATGCGGTCTGACACTTGAACGTATACGGGAATTGAAACCGCTGCCTTTACCTTTTTTGTGAGGGCTGCTATCTGCTCGGGGGTTGACACGCCTGCATCGTCACATACGGTAACGACGGAAGCTCCCTTTGCCTCGGCTTCCTTTACAGCGACGATGAGGAAATCCTCGTCTGCTCTCGTTGCATCAAGAGCAGAGAACTCTACATTCTCGCAAACAGCCTTTGCCGCAGAGATAAGCTCGGAAATCTTCTCGAGCATAATTGACTGCTTTACGTGATAGGTATATTCCATCTGAATCGTTGATACGGGAAGCTCCACCTGAAGGCGAGGAGAATTTGCGTCCTTTACGCATTCCCAGGCGATTGCAATATCATCGGTGCTGAATCCTACGGGAATAGCAAGAATAGCACTCTTGACGTTCTTTGCTATAGTTTTATATATGATAGAATCCTCGCGTGCGTTCTTTACGGGAGGAAGCTCTATGCAATCAGCACCGAGTCGATCTGCACATTCTGCAATAGCGGATTTTTCTCTGAATAAGAGAGATACCGCACGGTCCTCCGAAAGCTTTTTAAGAGTTATGTCTGAAACGTTGATTTTTCTCATTTTTGAAAACTCCTTCCAAAATTATTAAAATATAAAACCTGATTATACAACAAAAACACGCTTCCATCTCTTTGTTATATCAAAGAGACGAAAACGTTAATAGCTATGTTTCCGCGGTACCACTCTTCTTCATCCCTTGAGGGATGCACCTTCGATGCCAACACATCTTGACTCTGTTACGGGAGCTCCCGTTTGCCACTACTTTCTATTTCATAGCAACCGCTCAACGGTGAGTTCAACAAAACTCTCCCTATGCCTCGCACCGACCGGCAATTCTCTTTAAGTGAAGATTTTTGTATACTATTCCGCATCATAGCGTTTATGATTTTGTATTATACCACGCGATTTTTGGTTTGTCAAGTGATTTTTGCAAAAAAAATCGCAAACAAATATTTTTTGAAAAAACTATTGACAGATACCGTCAAATGTGGTAAACTGATCATGTTAAATGCGAAGAGCAGAAACCAGTAGGCTGGAAAGACCCTCGAGAGAGTTGCCGGTTGGTGCGAGGCAAAGGGAATGTCCTTCTCGAATTCATTTTGTTAGCAGTGCGCTGAATAAGAGAGATCTTTAGTAGGATGCAACGGGTGTTCCCGTTATAGAACTAAGGTATGTAAGTACCTGAAAAGGCCGTTATCGCGAGGTGATGGCGAACTGAGGTGGTACCACGGGATTTTAATTTCTCGTCCTCTGTATTCTTTTCGGAATGCAGAGGACTTTTTTGTTTTCTTCCTCATTCCGAGCAAAAATCGGGCAAAAAGCTCAAAACAGAAAGGATGAACCAAAATGGCAGAACAAAATTACTTCCAAAAAGAAATCGAAACTATGCCGAGAGAAGAAATGAAAAAGCTTCAATCGGAAAAGCTTGTAAAGCAGGTCAAGCACGTTTACGAGAACGTCCCCTACTACCGCGATCTTATGGACAAAAAGGGTGTTAGCCCCGACGACATCAAGAGTATTGACGATTTACATAAGCTTCCGTTCTTAACAAAAGCAGACCTTCGCGACGCATATCCTTACGGACTTCTTGCAAAGCCTATTGAGGACTGCGTTCGTATTCAGTCAACCTCTGGCACGACAGGCCGCCGCGTAGTTGCATTCTACACACAGAAGGATATCGACCTTTGGGAAGACTGCTGTGCGCGTGCGATCGTTGCGGTTGGCGGAACTAAGAAGGACGTTTGCCAGGTTGCATACGGCTACGGACTCTTCACAGGAGGCCCCGGACTTAACGGAGGTTCTCACAAGGTTGGATGTCTTACACTTCCGCTCTCCTCGGGTAACACCGAGCGTCAGATTCAGTTTATGACAGACCTTCAGGCAACAATTCTTTGCTGTACTCCCTCTTATGCGGCATACATCGGAGAAACCTTGAAGGAGCAGGGATATAAGCCTGAGGATATTCCGCTGAAGGCAGGTATTTTCGGTGCTGAGCCTTGGACGGAGGAGATGCGCCAGGGAATCGAAAAAACGCTTGGAATTAAGGCGTATGATATTTACGGTCTTACAGAAACAACAGGCCCCGGTGTTTCCTTTGAATGCTCGGAGCAGATGGGTATGCACGTAAACGAGGACCATTTCTTTGCTGAAATTATTGTCCCCGATACAGGTGAGGTTCTTCCCGAGGGAAGTCGCGGCGAGCTTGTGTTCACGTCTCTTGACAAGGAGGCTTTCCCGCTTCTTCGCTACCGCACACGTGATATCTGCGTTCTTTCTCGTAAAAAGTGCTCCTGCGGACGTACTCTTATCAAGATGGCGAAGCCTATGGGCAGAACCGACGATATGCTTATCATTCGCGGCGTAAACGTATTCCCGAGCCAGATCGAAACAGTTCTTCTGAATGAGGGATATGAGCCTAACTATCAGATAATTGTTGACAGAGTTAAGAATAACGACACCTTTGATATAAACGTAGAGATGACTCCCGAAATGTTTACCGATAAGGTGAGCGAGGTTCTCGCTATGGAAAAATCTCTTGCAAACGCAATAAAAACTATGCTTGGTATCAATCCGGCAGTTCACCTTGTTCCTCCGAAGACTATTGCGAGAAGCGAGGGTAAGGCGGTTCGTGTTGTTGACAAGCGTAAGCTGATCTGATTTTGAAAGGAGTTATAAATATGGCAATCAAGCAATTAACAGTATTTATTCAGAACAAGAAGGGTACCGTTGTTTCGGTTACAGAGATCCTTTCGAAAAATAATATCAACTTGAGAGCTCTTTCTATCGCCGAAACGCAGGATTTTGGTATTTTGCGTCTTATCGTAAATGACGAAAAGGCGGCAGAGAAGGTTCTCTCGGAAAACGGATACCTGATTAAAACTATTGACGTTGTCGGTGTAAAGATTGGTGACGAGCCCGGAAAATTGACCGCAGCGCTTGACGTTCTTGACAAAGCGAACATTAACGTTGAATATCTTTACGCTTTTATGGCGCGTACCGAGAAGCACGCTTACGTTGTTCTTCGAGTTGAGGATAACGAGGAGGCAGAGGAGCTTCTCACGTCTGCAGGCTTCAAGATGATCACAGAGGCTGATATCTGTAAGCTCTGATAAATAGAATACTAAACAAAAAGCGATTTGAGTTCAAAACTCAAATCGCTTTTTCAGTTATGCAAAAATTAAATTCCTTCAGGCTTTGTCTCAAGCTTTATCGGGAAATCACCAAGCTTATTAACCTTGAAGCCGTTTTTCTTATATTCTTCATAGTCGAAAGCCTCAAGCTCATCGATAGCAAGCTTGTGGAATTCATAGAAATTGGTCCACCATTCATATCCGCTGCCAAGATCGGCGTTAAGATATGCGTCAGCGATATCGCAGCCCATAGCAGGTGCTACGTAGAAAGCACCCATAGCAAGAACGTTTACGCCGTTTCCTGTGATTGCACGAAGTGCTGCAGGAACGCTTTCAACAACGCCTGCGTGAACGTGGGGGCACTTGCTTGCAGCAATATGGATACCCATACCTGTTCCGCAGAAGAGAAGTGCTCTCTCAAATTCGCCCTCGGAAATTGCAGCGCCTACACGAAGTCCAACGCGGTGGAACATCAAATCGGTGTCGTTCGGGTCACTGTCAGCACAAACGCCAAGGTCTGTTATTTTCCAGCCCTTTGCGCGAAGGTGAGCAACAACGGCCTTCCTTCAAGGGATAGCCTGCAAAATCTGCTCCAACAACCAAGTATTTGTCTTTTACTGTTTTCATTTTTTTCTCTTCATTATATTGTTTTTATTTTTAGTTTTTATTCGAACAACTTTTCATTCAACTGGCGAATAACCTCGTCAGCATAAATTTCGTGAGCTATCTCATTCGGATGAATGCGGTCCTTAACAAGCTCGGGCTTGATATCGACCATATCGCCGTCAACGATTGCAAAATCGTAGCGTCCGTGAGCAACGTCTATAATGGCCTTTTTGTAGTCGGCAAGAGTCAGGCCGAGGTCGTTCTTGTCCTTGTCAAAGCGGACGATAGGAGTAACAAAAACCACCTTTGCAAGCGGATATTTGTATAAAATTTCTTTACAAAGCACGTTAAGAGCGCCGTAGAAGGAGACGTCCTCGGTGTCATCGAGAGTGCCAAGCGGAACACTCAAGCCGAAATCGTTCGTACCGCCCGAGATGAAGATAATATCAAGATTTGCGTCCACTCTCTCGGGGAAGCATTTTGCAATAGCCTTTTCGGGCTGTCCGATCTCACCGCACATCTCGCTTATAGTAATACCCGAGATCGAATAGTTTTCAAGTGATGAGAAGCCTAATTTGTTTGCAACTATATCGCACCAACGAACCTCAACTCTTGAAGCGGGGAATGAGTCGGCAGGGGCTGTAAACGCGCCGTATGTAATTGAATCGCCGTATGCAGCGCCGCGCATACCCTTGCACATCATCAAAAGGTCGCTGTCGGTGTGCTCGTATCCGTATGCTTCCTCGATAAACTCAACAGTTTCGCGGGGATCGCGGATGCTGTGAGGATGATGGTCGCATATCGGCTTCAGAATCTTCTTGATTTTACCGCCGGCAGCAGTTACATGGTTGTAGAAGGGCTCGCCGTTCTCGGAATAGGGAACGACCTTATCAGCACAGCCGCAAACAAGCAGGATCGGAATACCGAGCTTTGCTATTTCCTCTGAATGATCGAGAGGGTTGTCCGAAAAGTCCTTTGCGCTCTCCTCGTCAAGCTTATACCAATTCATACATTCTTCCCAGCAGGGAGGAGAGCCGACGCCGACGCCTTTTCCGCCCGGCCATGAGCGGATATCGAGAACGGGAGCGTCAAGATACAAAAGACCGCAAGCGGAGGGATATTTGAGGGCGAAATTTGAAGCGTAAAGACCGCCTCTTGAAAAACCGAAAAGTGCAGGCTTTTCCGACAATTCGTATTCCTTTATAACGTAATCGTAAAATTCCTTGAACATTTCGATAGATTCGGGACAGCCGTACATATCGCTTGCCGAATGGTAAACGAGATACCAGCCTCTCTCAAGGAGCGATCTTTCAACGAAATTGAAAGCTTCAAAGAACTCTGTTTTCCAAACCCAGGGGTTTCCGGGAAGGGGATTTTTGGGACAGACGATTATGCTGTCGCGGCCATTTACCTTAATTTCGATTTTTTTATAATTATCCAATTTGATCATAATTATTTCTCACAAAAACGATTAGTCAAGAGAAAGCATAAGCTTTACAAGCTCGTATGCAAACATATAGTGAAGCTCTTTTATCGGGTGGTTGATATCGTTGCTTAACAAATTGGTGATATCAACGCCTGCATTCTTCATTACCTTCCAATTTTTATGGCAATCGCATACGGGGACGTTCATTTCTTCACAGATTTTTCTTGCACTGTCAAGGAAAAGGTCAAGACACGCCTGCTTTTCGTCTCCCACCATTCTTTCGGCTACTGCGCGGAGTGTGTCGTTCGGAACTCTGCTGTTTACTCTTTCGCCTACCATGTTGGGAGTCATAAAAATAAGCTCGGCACCCGAATTCTTAACACGGGTGAAAATGTCAATAAGAGCGTTTTTGTAGCCGTCGAGAGTTTCCTCTCCGTAGCCGTGGTCGTTAAGACCATAGCAAACGACAACGAGATCGGGCTTGTAGCTGAGAACGTCTCTCTCAAGACGCTCGGCACCCCGAGGCGCTGTATCACCGCTTATTCCGGCATTGACGATAACTGTCGGAAGAGTGGGATAAAGGATACCGAAAATTTTTCGGATAATAGCGTGGTAGGCATATTCGCTCTCAAAAATAGTCTGAACTGTTCCGTCAGTCGTTTTTGCGAACTGAAAACAGCCTTGAGTTACGCTATCTCCCAAAAATGCGAGAGTAAGAGGTCTTTCGGAATAAAGGTCGTCATATTTTCTTTTTACTTTTTCTATGAATTTCATATCAATATCACCCCATCAATTATACGCTTTCGTCACGAACACCGAAAACGGTAAAGTCGGAAACACCCGGACGGATACCCTTCGGACATTCTGTTATAGTGAGTCTGACAGCCTCACAGGAGGTAGGCTCAAAGGTTCTGTAGTCAACGTTGTAGTCTGTTTCGTTGTCGCGGCAGTCGATAAGAGTAACCCATTCGTCAATATCCATATTTGGCTGACCCTCAAGGATATATTTGAATGCTCCGGGAAGAATACCGTTATCATAATCAAGCCCGATGCTTCTCACGATAAGACGCATAGCGCTTACCATATAAGGCGCTTGCATATTTACTGTGATGCTGGGGGCTGCGTCGTTGTCGTCGGGCTGCCAGAAGGTCTGCAGACTTTCGTCAAGAGCATAGAAGGGCTCGCGGCCTTCCTTTTTCGAGCTTACCTTCGTCCAGCCTCTTTGACGGGCGGTGAGTGCATACAGATTAGCGGAATTTTCCTTTACGGGATCTGCCGAAACACCGGGGGCAAACTGAGGAGTATCTGTAATTCCGTGAGGAGCGTAAAGCTCTCCGTCCTCGTTTATGTCAATAAGATCCATACCGACAAGACGCTCGTAGATGTGAGTGTAAGCAACTGAGATCGTGTAGAATGCCCAGAGAGTGTCGTTCGGGCCTTCCGTAACGCAGCCGTGTCCTGCACCCGAGATAAGCTTTGAATGGCTTATGGTAAAGGGATTGTTTTTCTGCGGTTTGAAGCCAAAGAGCGGGCTTTCATCTGAATAATATGCTGCCATAGAGTAGTTTGAATATTCTGTTCCCGTTGTGGCATAGATTAGATAATATCTGCCGTTCTTCTTTATCATGTACTGGCCTTCGATCCAGCCGCAAAGTGTATCCTGATTCTTTTCTCCGAATCTTTCCCACTTGTTTTCGGGGTTAAATTCGTGAATTTTTATGAAGTCTGTTTTCAGCTTTCTCGGATCGTCTCCGTCAAGCTCAACTCCGTATGAGCCGGAGGTGAAAACGCGTCTGTGCTCCTTGCTTTCCGCATAATCGAAGAAGTAAAGATAAAGTCTGCCGTCGTCGTCAACGAAAAGACCGGGGTCAACAGGACAAAATTCGCTGCCGTCAAGCTTTATGAAGTTTCCTAAAAACTCGAAATCGCCAAGCGGTGAATCCGAAATATAGAGTCCGTTTGAGTGGGAGGTCATTAAGTATTTGCCCCTGAAGGGAACGACTGTGGGGCTGTATTTCATATTGTAGGGATTGGTTCTTACGTGCTTCCAATCCTTGAAATTTTCAGAAACGAAGGCCATTCCGTAGCTTGGGTAAAGATACCATTTTCCGTTGTCGTATAAAACCGACGGGTCGCTGACAGAACGGTAATCGGTCTTGGGGTCGCCGGTATATCCCATAACGTGCCAAGGGTCAACGTCATTTCCGCGCGGACAATCGGGAATGGGCAGAGGATTACAGTAGGTTGATGAAATTTTGTTGTCCTTAGAATTCATATAAGTATTCCTTTCTTGAAAAAAGCCGAAGGCTCTCCCACAGATATGGAGAAGTCGCGACTTTTGTTGGTTATATTTGCAGACAACATTTACTTTTATTGTCAATTTATATTATTGTAGCACAAAAAAACGCCTTTGTAAATATAAAAATGTTACAAAAATCGCATAAAAAACAAAAAATCGGAAACAAAAAACGAAAAGAGAGGTTACCGCAATATTTTTGCGGTAACCTCAAAATATTATTCGCTTCTAAGAGCTACAACGGGGTCTTTTTTTGCTGCAATTCTCGAGGGGATAAGACCTGCAACAAAGGTTAACAGCATACTGATCAAAACGAGTGCGATCATGCCGCCAACGGGAAGTGTAGCCTTGAGATTCCCGATGGCTGTGAGGGCATACAGAATCACGTTTATAACAAGATTCAAAAGAAGCGTAATTCCGACACCGATAGCACCTGCGGAAAATCCGACAATAAGAGTTTCGGCATTAAATACTCTTGAGATATCCTTCTTTGACGCACCTATAGCGCGGAGAATACCGATTTCCTTAGTTCGCTCAAGAACCGAGATATACGTTATAATACCAATCATAATCGAGGAAACGACGAGAGAAATCGCAACGAATGCGATAAGGACGTATGAAATCGCACTGATAATAGTAGTAATCGATGACATAAGAAGTGCAACGTAGTCGGTATAGGAAATCTGTTTTTCCTCTGTTACCGATTCGTTGTATTCTGTGATAAGATCGGCGATAGCGTCCTTATCCTCAAAGGTTTTTGCGAAGATGTTTATGCCGTCGGGAGAGCCTTCGTCAACGTAGCCGATAAGCTTCAGATTTTCCTCATAGCTTGATTCCGAGTATTCTGATGGCATATACTTTTCGTTCATCGCTACAAGACTGTCAATGCTCATGCTTGCGGCCTCTGCATCAAAGAGAGACGCGAGCGTCTCGGTAGACGTCCCCTGAAGCCTTGCCGCAACCTCGCGGGCGTACTGCTCTGTAATTTGCATAGCGAGAATTTTGTTTGCGTACTCTTTTTTTGCTTCGTCTGTTATTTGAGAGAGCTGTGCTTCCGCTTTCTCCTTGTCAAGCTCTTCAAATTGAGCGGCAAATGCTGTGATAAGCATATCGTTTATCTGCTCATCCGTCATTCCCGAAAGCATAGCCTCCACGGTTGATGCGAGGTAATCAGATGACGGAATTGACAAAAGCTCGATATAATATTTTGCCTTTTCTTCAACCGTTGCGTCCTTTGTGCTGTTAATAAAATGCTCGGCTTTTTCCTCTTTCGTAGGCTCGACGAAGTTCTGCGGCTTGAAGGGAAGCCCCATAAGGACGTCAATATCGGGATTTTCCAACTGCTCCCGAACGATATCCTTGCCGAGTGCATCCTCTATCAGATATTCGGTGAGTGCTGCGGTATAGCCGAGAGTTCCTTGCATCATAGCGGACGTTGCATCGTCATTCTGGCGGATAATTCCCGAAACACGAAGAGGAATGGCATTTGTACTGTCGTAAAGGTAGGAGGGGATTGCGCCGTCTCCGTGAAGCTCGGACGCGGTATTTTCGGCAGTGATATCAATATACGTGCCGTTTTCCTGCTTTGAATATTTCTCGGAGGAGGGGATAAGCTTGAATTCAAGTGAACAGATCTCCTCGTATGACCAGCTTCCGAGCGTATCGAGATCAATCTGCTCCCCCTCTCGGGTTGCAAGCAGGTTAGCCTTCAGCTCTTCTGCAGTCTTGAGACCGAGAGCATAGAGCGACATATCCGAAATTTCGTTATTTTGATTAACTATAACAACGATTTCATTCTTGTTTTCGGGCCATGCGCCGTAAACTATATCGTATTGCTCATAAAGAAGCTCGTTTATAAGCTCTCCGTTCTCTCCCGCAAGCATTTCTTGCCAAACGTCAATATTACCGAAGCTTGAAAACATCGGGTTTTCGGTTTGCATCATCGACGTATCCATATTATAGATTTCAGCCATCATCTCCATAATATCAGACTTGATTATCTTTCCGTCCGAATTCTTTGTGTAGATGTTGAAATTAAGGTCGTAGGTGTATTGGACGGCGGAGATGAACTCGTCGAATTTTCCGCTATTTTCAAGATGTTCACGGAAAGCACCGAGGTTGTTCTTTGTCTTTTCCATAGAGTTCATCTTATTCATAAGGTCATAAAGAATAGGACTTGCATAGACTTTGTCAAGCTCGTGCCCCGTTTCCTTTTCGTCGTCGCTCTGCATCATAACCGAGGCAAGCTCGTTCATATCGACGCTTTCCTTCTGAAGCATTATCGGATAGCTTGAGAGGGTATCCTCCTGAACCCTGTCGATATAAGCCTGAACGCCCGAGGAAACAGAGAGAATGAGCGCGATTCCGATGATACCGATAGAGCCTGCAAAGCTTGTTAAGAGCGTCCTCGTCTTTTTTGTCATCAGATTGTTAAGCGACAGCGAGAGTGCCGTCAGGAAGGACATTGACGAGCGGCCCTTCTTCTTTTTTGCCTTTTCCTTTTTCTGCGAGACGTTGGGATATATCTCTCCCTCGTAAGGATTGGTGTCCTCTATAATTTCGCCGTCGAGCAGCTTGATTTTTCTGTCTGCATATTTTTCTGCAAGCTCGGGGTTGTGAGTAACCATAATTATCAGCTTATCGCCCGAAATTTCGCGAAGCAGCTCCATAATCTGTGTGCTTGAAGCACTGTCAAGAGCGCCCGTCGGCTCGTCGGCCAAAAGAATTTCGGGATCGTTTACAAGTGCTCTTGCAATAGCGACCCTCTGCATCTGACCGCCCGATAATTGATTTGGCTTTTTATGAATCTGGTCGGAAAGACCCACACGGCAAAGTGCCTCGGTAGCTTTTCTTCTGCGTTCGCTCCTTGAAACGCCCGAAAGAGTCAGCGCAAGCTCGACGTTTGAGAGAACCGACTGATGAGGAATCAGGTTATAGCTTTGAAAAACGAAGCCGATCGAGTGATTTCTGTATCTATCCCAGTCGCGGTCGCCAAAGCTTTTTGTTGATTTACCCAAAATCGACAAATCACCGCTCGTGTATTTGTCAAGACCACCGATGATATTAAGAAGAGTTGTTTTTCCGCATCCCGAGGGACCGAGAATTGCAACGAACTCCTTTTTTCTGAATTCTATGCTGACTCCGCGAAGAGCTTCAACACGGCTGTCGCCTGCAACGTAATCCTTCGTTATAGATTTTAAGCTTAACATCATTTCCTCCGAGGTTAAATTATTTATCAGTATATATTTTAACACCATATTGTTAATGCAGTGTAAACAAAACGAAGAAAATTATGGAATTTCGTGACAAAAAAGTGACTTTTTAATGAATTATTAAAAATAAAACGACGGCTAGGTGTTCACCGCCGTCGTTTCAGTTAAAGCAATCTGCATATCCAATAAACTATACCGTAAATTACGCCTGCAACAGTTCCGTAAACGATAACGGGGCCTGCAACCGTGAACATTTTTGCACCGACACCGAGGATAAGTCCCTCGGATTTTGTGTCGATAGCAGGGGAGACCACCGAGTTTGCAAAGCCTGTAATCGGCACGAGCGTTCCGCCTCCTGCGTGCTTTGCGATTTTATCAAAAACACCGATGCCCGTCAAAAAAGCACTGATAAATATTAGAGTTACTGATACGAGGGTTGCCGCGTCATCCTTGCTCATACCTAAAGCGACGTACAGCTTTTTCAGAAGCTCCGCGAAAGAGCAAATAAGTCCGCCAAAAAGAAAAGCGAGCGCACAATCCTTTGCCAGGGGAGATTTAGGAGCTCTCGAATTTGCATATTTTTTATAGGTTTTCTTGTCAATATTCATAAAAACACCACCTCTTTGATGGATATTTTGCCCGATAAATCGTAAATTATCAACAAATAACAAAAAATATATTTACTTTTTTGAAAAAACGGCATATAATATATATAGCAGTTTTCTTTAATTATAAAAAAATATGAGGAAGTGATTTTATGGCAGATATGAACAGCTTTATGAAAAAGGTTGGGGTGGCAACAGAGAAGGCGATTGATAAAGGTGCCTATGTTGCTGATATAGCGCTTACGAAAACTAAAATCAAAACCGAAGAGATGAGGCTTAATAAGCAATATGCGGCCCTTGGAAGACTTTATTTTGAAAATATGAATTCAGAGGATGTTCTTGATGATTTTGAGCCTGTAATTGATAAAATCAACGCTATTATTGACAAAATCGGTAAGCTTGAAGCTGAGTACCGAGGCAAGGTGACGAAAAACTCACAAAAGGAGCAGGGAGAGAAAAGAGAAAGCGGCAAGAGAAACAGCTGCGGATGTGACCTTGACAACTGCGATATTTAATTGTTATATGGGGCTGTAATGAGTACGGCCCCGTTATATTTGTTTAGCTGGAAATAAAATTTTTAATAAATAATAAAATCTTTTTTCAAACTGTTGAAAATCTGTAAAAATCGTGATATAATATGTAGAAGATGTTTTTTGCCGATTTTTCGGCAAGGGTAATGACCTAAAAATAAAGGAATGGGAGCTCCTATGGGAAAAATAATTACGTTTGCCAATCAAAAGGGCGGTGTTGGTAAAACAACCTCTGCCGTTAATATAGCAGCATCGCTTGGAATCCTTGGGGAAAAGGTGCTTTTGGTTGACCTTGACCCTCAGGGAAACACCACGAGCGGAGTCGGAATTGCAAAAAAGACGTTGAAGAATACCTCTGCCGAGGTTTTGCTTGACGGAGTTGATGCAAGACGTGCTATTATAGAAACAAAATTTACAAACCTGTCAATTATTCCGTCGAACATAGGACTTGCGGGAAGCGAGCTTGATCTTTTCGAGGTTGAGCACGGCGAGGCGGCGCTCAAAAACGCTCTTGCCGAGGTGAAGGACGAATACGATTACATAGTTATCGACTGCCCCCCTTCTCTCGGAATGCTGACTCTTAATTCTCTCGTTGCGAGTGACGGCGTAATCGTTCCGATGCAGTGTGAGTTTTATGCCCTTGAGGGTCTTTCACAGCTGATGATTACGGTTGGAAAAATCAAGCAGCAGTACAATCCGTCTCTCTTCGTTTGCGGAATTCTCGTAACGATGTATAACGGACGCCTGATTCTCTCAATGCAGGTTATTTCCGAGCTTAAAAAGCATTATTCGGATAAGCTTTTCAAAACGACGATCTCAAGAAACGTCCGTCTGACAGAGGCGCCCGGCTTCGGTGTGCCCGTATATTACCATGACAAGCTCTCAAAGGGAACTCAGGAATACCTTGAGGTTGCAAAGGAGCTTATGGAGAGAATATAAGGAGTCGTAAAGTCTTGAATTTGTTTTTTGATACTGCAAAGCAACGAAAAATACATAAAAAGGTTGGTAATAAAATGGCAAGGAAAAATGGTCTTGGCAGAGATTTTATGTCTTTGCTTGAGGATAATATACCCGAGGCGAAAAAAGGCTCGGTGTCAACTTTAAGGATATCGCAGATTGAGCCGAGAAGCGAGCAGCCGAGAAAGAATTTCGACGTTGACGCACTCCGACAGCTTGCCGATTCAATATCTGTTCACGGTGTTCTTCAGCCTATTATAGTCAGAGAAAATCCGACGGTTGACGGAATGTATGAAATAATTGCGGGTGAGCGTCGTTGGAGAGCCTCGAAATTGGCTGGACTTACCGAAATTCCCGTCGTTATTTTCGATGGCGACGATCTTCGTGCGGCACAGGTGGCAATTATCGAAAACGTACAGAGAGAGGATCTTAATCCTCTTGAAGAGGCATTCGGCTACCGCGATTTGATAGAACGCTTCGGCCTCACGCAGGAGCAGGTGGCGGATAAGGTTGGCAAAAGCAGACCGACGATTACAAACACAATGCGTCTTTTAGACTTGCCCGAGGAGGCTTTGCAGCTGCTTCGGGAGGGTAATATAACCCCGGGACACGCAAGAGCTCTTTTAGGACTCAAGAACCCCGACGATATCGTTTCTCTTGCGAATAAAATTTATATGAGAGGGCTGTCGGTTCGTGAAATAGAGGCGACTGTTAAAAAGCTGAATAAGGACTTTGAGGCAGGCCGCTCGGAGACCGTTATCGAAACACCCTTTGATACACAGCGCTCTACCTATTTGAAGGAGCTTGAGCGCCGCACGATCTCTGCTCTCGGACGAAAGGTCAGAATTACGGGCGACTCAAAGAAAAAAAGCATCGAGCTTTATTACGAGGATAACGATGACCTTGAGGATATTCTTCGTAAGCTTTGCGGAAACGTGATTTTTGACGAGATATCCACGTCTGAAAAGCTGCTTGAAATTTTGGAAAAGGCAAAAGAAAATTAAATAACGACTTATTAAAATTTTTACATAAAAACGAAAGGTTAAAAGGCAGGAAAATGCTTGACATCAGATTTATCAAAGAAAATGCAGAGGCAGTAAAGGCAAGACTTCTTACAAGACAGAAGGATTATAGTTCTGAAATTGACGAGCTTTGTGCTCTTGATATGGAAAGACGCGCGCTTATCGCAGATACAGAGGCAAAGAAGGCAGAGCAGAACAGAATTTCAAAGACTGTTCCTATGCTCAAGAAGGAAGGCAAGGATACAGCACCTATTTTTGCTGAAATGAAGGCTCTTTCTGATGAAATTAAGGTTGAAAACGATAAAATCGGAGAAATTGACGATAGAATCAAGAATATTCTTTTGAGTATTCCGAACGTTCCTAATGCAAGCGTGCAGGAGGGCTGTGACGACACTGACAACGTTGAGCTTCGCAAAAACGGAGATCCCCGTAAGTTTGATTTTGAGCCGAAGCCTCATTGGGAGTTGGGTAAGGCACTCGGTATTCTCGATCCTGAAACTGCCGCAAAGGTATCAGGTCCCCGTTTCCATTTCTATCGCGGTCTCGGTGCAAGACTTGAGCGTGCTATCATCTCCTATTTCCTTGATACACACACAGAGCACGGCTATACGGAAATTCTTCCGCCTTATATGGTTAACAGAGATTCTATGAAGGGAACAGGTCAGCTTCCCAAATTTGAGGAGGACGCATTCAGAGTTGCGAACAACGACTGCTTCCTTATCCCGACGGCAGAGGTTCCCGTAACCAATATTCACCGCGACGATATTCTTGAAGCAGTTCAGCTGCCTATTTCCTATTGCGCATATTCCGCTTGTTTCAGAGCCGAAGCGGGAAGTGCTGGACGTGACACTCGCGGTCTTATCCGTCAGCACCAGTTCAATAAGGTTGAGCTTGTTAAGTTCACAACTCCCGAAACGTCATACGACGAGCTTGAAAAGCTTACAAGCGATGCAGAAAGAGTCCTTCAAGGTCTTGGACTTCCGTACCGTGTAGTTTGCCTCTCAACGGGCGACCTTGGCTTCTCATCTGCAAAGACTTATGATATCGAGGTTTGGATGCCCTCTTACGAAAGATACGTTGAGATCAGCTCCTGCTCCGACTTTGAGGACTATCAGGCAAGACGTGCGAATATTAAGTATCGTCCGGCTCCCGGAGAGAAGCCGAGACTCGTTCACACACTTAACGGTTCGGGTGTAGCCGTTGGCCGTACGGTTGCCGCTATTATGGAAAACTATCAGAACGAGGACGGCTCAATTACAATTCCCGAGGCACTTCGTCCTTATATGGGTACGGATATCATTAAGTAATTTTCTGTCCAAAAAACAAAAAGGAAAGATATGATGAACTCAATTCAATTTCTTAATGCTGCAAACAACTATGAGCATTTTGATTTCGGAAGCCCTATAATTTCATTAAGCGCTGTCATTGTTGCGATAATGATAGGAGTAATGGCTTCGGCTGTAGTTTCATTTGTTGACCGCAATATTTTGGGAAAATTCGTCCGTGCGATAAATAGAAACGGATGTAATTGTGCGGAGAATGCAAAAACGGTTTCAGAGCTTGGCTTTGCCGATTTTTACGGTAAGCGCAGATTTCGCAATAGAATAATTTGCAAATCTCTTGAGAGAGGGCTTTTGCAAAGGATTGTTTCAAGCACTATGAAGGATGAATACATAGCTTCTCTTTTGAAGAACAATGCCGAAAAGGGCTCGGACGGAATGAAAAAGAAGGATAAAATTCATTATTTCAAGAGTGATATCACGGTTGACAAATATTATATTCCCGAGGAAAAAGCAGCCTCTGCGGCCTCTCTTTTTGATAAGCGCGGGAATGGAATAGTATCGCTTGTTATCTGCCTTGTTTTTTGCGTAGCTATAGGCTCTTTGCTTATATCTATAGTTCCTTGGCTTATCGGATTATTTGATTCGGCAATGTGAACCGAAAATCGAATAAAATATTAGGGGGATCTTATGAATCCACAAGAAAATATTAGCGCGGCAAAGGCGAGCAGCCGCAGAAAAATGACGAGCAAAAAAACTGTTATCCGTTTATTTATTGCCGCCCTTATATCTGCTGCGGTCATTACTCTTCTTTTGTTCGTGTTTGGTGTCCGCTTGGTTAAAAATATCGGCGGCGAGGACGTGATGTTCTTTGGTATCGTGAAGGACGGCGCGCCATACAGCGGAAAAATGTATTATTCAAATGGATTGACAGCCGACCTTACTGCCGGCGAGTCTTTTCTTGAATACTCGGACGGGGCCGTTTATATCGGTCAGATAAAAAACGGATTGCGTGAAGGCCTCGGCGAGATCAAATATTCAAATGGAGACAGCTATAAGGGTCAGTTCTCGGTTGATAAGATCACAGGCACGGGTGTTTTCACCTTTGCGGGTGGCGATAAATACGAGGGCGAGCTTCTTGACGGTGTCAAGGACGGAAAAGGAACTTACACCTGGGCGGACGGCTCAACCTACGTCGGTGATTTTGAAAATGATCAGAAGAACGGTAACGGTGAGGCAAAATGGGCGGACGGTTCAAGCTACGTCGGCAGCTTTACAAATAACCTGAAGGACGGGTCCGGTAAATTTATTTTTGCCAACGGCGATATGTACGAGGGCGAATATAAAAACGATATGCGACATGGCAAGGGAACTTACGTCTGGGCAAACGGTGACTCCTATACCGGCGAATTTAAGAATAATAATCTTTTTGGCGAAGGTACTTATACGTGGTCAAGCGGCAGAAGCTACACGGGCGTCTTTGAGAACGGAAAGATGGTTGTTGATACGGAAATTGATTAAAAATAAAAAGACGGATATATTGAAGAATTCATCTTCTTAATATATCCGTCTTTTTTATTTGTTTTTGTATGTTTCAAGAGCCTTTTTGTCGGATTTGGTTAGTTCAACGGGGATATTTTCCATAGAGCTGTCATAAATGCAAACAACAGCTGACGGTGTTGTTTCATAGTCGATATCATCAATATAGTACATATCAACGAAGAATCCGATAGCGTCCTCATAATCAATATTGTCAAAAATCATCTTGCGGTAGCTGTAAAGAGTTTTGTATGCACTGATGGTTTTTGATGGATAATAACGCTCGGAATTAAGATTCTCTTTGTTAAGATTGTCATCCGAATCGTTGGGCGTGAGGTCTGTCGTCTTGACAACGGAAAATTCAAAAATCTCGTTTTTTCGGTCAAGCGACGAGTCAAGACCGTAGTCGTCCTCTATGTGTCGCAGTGTGCTGTTGTTATATCTGACGGTAATCTGAAGCTGTCGCGCCTCGGGGATAAAGGTGAAGTTGGTCACGGCAAAATAACCGTTTGATGAGAGGGAACGCTGTTCCTGGGTAAACATCACAAAGGTATCTCCCGAATTTTCGTAGGCTATAGCGGTGTTTTCGTTAACCATAAGCGTTTTCATCTCGGAAGGGTCTCCCGAAAAGCAGATTCGCCAAATGACAACGAGATTAACCGCCAATATTATCAAATAAAAAATCGCCTTTATTGAAAAGCGAAGAATTTTGCCGAATTTCATTTTTTACCTTCTTTTTATTTCACTTTTTATTAGTTATATTTTAGCATTAAAAAAGAGGTTTGTCAATATTTTTCGGTATTTTGCCGCCTTATTGCTTGACTTTGCCCAAATAAGTAAGTATAATAAAAATAAAGAATTTAAGAAAAGAGAGTTATTATGTACACTTATCAGTATATTCCGCAAAGGAAGAATCAGGTAGCGTCCGTCTATATTATGGTGAGCTTTATAGCGGGAATTTGTCTTATGATGGCATCGAACAGGCTGCCGTATTCCTCTGTTTTTCAAATTGTTTCTATTGGGATTTTAACTGTCGGGGTGTTTTTAACAACGAGATATATAACGCGTGCCTTTGCTTATTCGATAAAAAAATCAGGGGACGGCTATGACTTTGCGGTTAATGAGCTGCAAGGGAAGAGAACTACGGTTGTCTGCAGGATAGGGACAGAGGAGATAGTTGATTTTTTTAAGGCTGACGAGAAGGGGAGACTGCCGTCGGAGCTCAAGCAAAAATACGGCGGCATAAAGCAGCACTATGATTATTGCAGAGATATGCAGCCGTCAGACGCTTATTATATAGTTACCGGTTCGGAGGACGGAGAGGCGGTTATTCGAATATCACCCGACGAGAGATTGGTGACGACGATAGAGGCTTTGCGTCCGAAAAGCTTTGCGGAAGAATGATTTTTTGAGAAACGCAAAAAATATAGCATGAAAGTGGAAAAAATTCAAAAAAGACCTTGACAAAACGGGCGATTAATAGTATAATATCAAGGTACGAGTGATGCAAACGGCCGCTCGTATGAGTGGAGAAGTACTCAAGAGGCCGAAGAGGCGCCCCTGCTAAGGGTGTAGGTCGGGTTTACCGGCGCGAGAGTTCAAATCTCTCCTTCTCCGCCATAGGTGAGAAGCCTTGAAAATGCTAAAAATCCAGTGTTTTCAAGGCTTTTCAAATACTTTTAATCTTTTTCGGAAAAGCACAAAAAGGCATAAAAAAGCATAAAAAAACATATAAAAGTTAGTCAAAAGTTAGTCAAAAGTCAGCTTGATAGAAACAAACAAAATAAACATTAAAAAATAAAACAAAAGAAAATCAGAAATCGGTAATTATGCCCGAAAGGGCGAGGCCTGCTTGCGTTTGCACAGATATGCAAATACAGGCAGG
>JAZRJC010000069.1:0-3069 GCA_045645605.1 Eubacteriales bacterium
GCTGAGAACGGCTCTTCATCGGAAGAATGTCTTGCTTCCTCTTCTTCTGTATCAGGGTTGATACCCTTGATAGCTTCGATATCTGTAGGAGCAGGCATATATTCGATAACAGCGTCAAGAAGCTTCTGAACACCCTTATTCTTATAAGATGTTCCGCAAATTACAGGAACGATCTTATTATCGATTGTAGCCTTACGGAGAGCTGTCTTCAGCTCGTCAACGGAGATTTCCTCACCGTCGCAATACTTCATAAAGAGCTCTTCGTCTGTTTCGCAGATAGACTCAACCATCGCATCGTGATATTCCTGAGCCTTGTCAGCCAAGTCTGCGGGAATTTCTTCAATGCGGATATCCTTACCGAGGTCATCGTAATAAACGTCGGCCTCCATATTCATAAGGTCAATAATGCCCTTAAAGTCTGCTTCAGCACCGATAGGCAACTGAATCGGAACGGCATTTGCCTTGAGTCTTTCCTTCAACATTCTAACAGCACGGTAGAAGTCCGCACCATTGATGTCCATCTTATTTACGTATACCATACGAGGTACACGGTACTTGTCCGCCTGTCTCCAAACAGTTTCGGACTGAGGCTCAACGCCTCCCTTTGCACATAATACAGTAACTGCACCGTCAAGAACACGGAGTGAACGCTCAACCTCTACTGTAAAGTCAACGTGACCAGGAGTATCAATGATGTTGATACGGTGTGTGTTAGCCTTTACCTTTGAGGGGTCATTGTGGAACTTTGAATGTGCCCAATAGCAGGTTGTAGCAGCGGAAGTGATTGTGATACCGCGCTCCTGCTCCTGTGCCATCCAGTCCATCGTAGCTGTACCTTCGTGTGTTTCACCAATCTTGTGAGTCTTACCTGTATAAAACAAAATACGCTCAGTAGTTGTCGTTTTACCGGCGTCAATGTGAGCCATGATACCAATATTACGAGTTTGTTCAAGCGAATATTCTCTTGCCATATAATGGTTCTCCTTTCAAGATTCGATGAATTAATATCTGTAATGAGCAAAAGCCTTGTTAGCTTCAGCCATTCTGTGAGTTTCTTCCTTCTTCTTGAATGCACCGCCGGTGCTGTTTGTTGCGTCGATAATCTCCGCAGCCAAGCGCTCAGCCATTGTGCGTTCTCCACGGTTTCTGGAGTAGTTTACCAACCAACGAAGTCCAAGAGTCTGGCGACGCTCTGCTCTAACCTCCATAGGCACCTGGTATGTTGAACCACCTACACGGCGAGCCTTTACCTCAAGCACAGGCATAATATTCTCAAGAGCTGCCTGGATAACTTCAAGCGGATTCTTGCCTTCCTTTGCTTCGATAATAGCGATAGCGTCGTATACGATTGTCTGGGCAACGCCCTTCTTACCGTCATACATAATGTTGTTGATAAGCTTTGTTACAAGCTTGGAACCATACATAGGGTCCACTAATACGTCTCTTTTAGAGATTCTACCTCTTCTCGGCACTGTTCTTCCCTCCTTCATTAAAAATATGATATCATAGGTACTCGAAATCAAAGTTTCGTTAGCGCACGTCAAGGATGCATATAAACATTTGTTACACTGACATCAGACGAGAGCTAATATGCTATTGATAAATACCTTCCTAAGAATTACTTCTTCTTAGGCTTCTTTGCGCCGTACTTGGAACGGCTCTGGTTACGGTTTGCAACGCCCTGTGCGTCAAGTGTACCACGAATGATGTGATAACGTACACCGGGAAGGTCACGAACTCTTCCGCCGCGGATAAGCACAACAGAGTGTTCCTGAATGTTGTGGCCGATACCCGGGATATAAGTTGTAGCTTCGAGACCGTTTGTAAGTCTTACTCTGGCAATCTTACGAAGAGCCGAGTTAGGCTTCTTGGGGCTGGTTGTCGATACCTTTGTGCATACGCCTCTTTTCTGAGGTGAAGACTGATTTGTCGTAGAGTTTGTAAGTGTGTTAAAGCCCTTTTGAAGTACAGGTGCTTTTGACTTATAAACCTTGTCTGCACGACCTTGTCTTACAAGCTGGTTAAAGGTTGGCATTTTTCTCCTCCTTCTTCATGTAATAAATGTTTATATACAGACGTGCTGTGCACGGTTCTGTCATCTGATTTTGGGCATAGTTCACCCACAATCACAAGATATTATATCATTTTGGCATCAAGTTTGTCAATAGTCATTATCTTTTGCCTAATTTTTCTACCTTTTGCACAAAAACACCATCGCTTTTTGCGTCAGTTTTATACATTTTAACGCTGTTTTTCGGCATTATATACACATATCAAATCAAAAAATATCAATTCCAAATAGTCTTGCGGCATTTTTTCTCGTTATCTCCGCCATTTCCTCAAAGCTAACCCCGCAAACGTCCGAAAGAGTCTTGACCGTAAGGTGCATAAGACCCGAATGATTAAGCTCTCCTCTGTGCGGGTGCGGTGCAAGATACGGGGCGTCAGTTTCGCATAAAATTCTATCAAGCGGAACTGCCGCAGCGCTTTCCTTCGACCTTGCCGCATTCTTGAAAGTCACGACACCCGAGAAGGAAACGTACCAGCCCATCTTAACAAGCTCGCGCACCATCTCGGCACTCCCACTAAAGCTATGCACAACCCCCGTCACATCAGGAAAGCGGCGAAGCATATCCATAGTATCGCCGTGAGCATCTCTGTCGTGAATAATAACCGGAAGCCCCAGCTCCTTGGCAAGCCTCATCTGTGCTTCAAAGAAAGCCGCCTGTTTTTCTTTGTCGGTGTTCTCATAATGATAATCGAATCCGATCTCGCCGAGTGCGACTATCTTATCCTTCTTCCCTCTCATAAGGGTTTTGCGAAGCTTTTCTATTTCAGCATCGACGTCGGTATAAAAACGGCAATCCGAGGGGTGTATGCCAACCGCGGCATACATCCCCTCATATTTTTTCGCCTGCTCGATACAAGCGTCTGAATTTTCATTACTCGTTCCTACATTTATAATATACCCGACGTTATCGGCAAAAACCGAGGCGAGAATATCATCAGCACCCCCATCGTGCTCCTCAGAGAAGCGGGAGTCATAATAGTGAGCGTGGGAATCAAAAA
>JAZRJC010000070.1:0-3799 GCA_045645605.1 Eubacteriales bacterium
AGAGAGTATGCTTTGTGGGGGGTGGAGAAATGGAATTTATCGACGGCTACAAATTTGATATAAAGGAAATCAGCACTCCCGCGCTTGCTTATCTTGGCGACTCGGTGTGTGAGATTTGCGTGAGGACTTTGCTTACAAAAATGGGAATTTCGTCTTCCCGAAGGCTTAATTCTCTGGCGCTTCAGTTCGTTCGTGCCGAGGTTCAGGCAGAGGCGGTTATGAAAATTATTTCCCGCCTCGATGAAGAAGAGGAAGCGGTCTTTCACAGAGGCCGAAACATAGGACATACAAATATTCCCAAAAGCGCAACGATGGGTCAATACCGCTTGGCAACAGGCTTTGAGGCTCTTCTCGGATATCTGAGCCTTCTTGGTCGGGTCGAGAGGATAAACGAACTTTTCCTTTGGGCGTACGCCGATAAGATCGATGAAATAAAATCACAGATAAATACAAATAATTAAATCAGGAGATAATAAAAATGGCAAACATCAATATCAAAATTTCAGTTCGCGATTACGGTGAGATAACGGCGGAGCTTTATCCCGATAAGGCACCTATTACCGTTGAAAATTTTGTAAAGCTCGTAGGTGAGAACTTTTACAGCGGACTTATCTTTCACAGAGTTATCAAGGGCTTTATGATTCAGGGGGGCGGATACACAGAGGATTTCCGTGAAACCGACGCAGACTCGATAAAGGGCGAGTTTTCCGCAAACGGCTGTGTTACAAACGACATAAAGCACAAGCGCGGTGTTCTCTCAATGGCAAGAACTATGATTCCCGATTCAGCGTCGTCGCAGTTCTTTATTATGCACAAGGACGCGCCTCATCTTGACGGACAGTATGCTGCATTCGGTATGGTAACTGACGGAATTGAGGTCGTTGATGCGATCGCAGGCGTAGCAACCGATTATCAGGATTGCCCGAGATTTTCGGTAGTTATTGATAAAATCGAGATTATTTAATTGAAACAAAAAAAGACACGCGGTCTGCCGACCGCGTGTCTTTTATATTAAATAATTAGAAAAGCATATCAAAGATTCCGGAAATAGATGCAACGTATCCAAAGGGATTTGCGATAGCGTAAAATACGCCGGAGAAGAATCCGATAATAGTGCTGATAAGCAAGCTTGCTACAAGAACAGTGCCTGCAACTATCAGATAGGACAAAAGACTCTTTCTGTTTTGAGGAGCGATGCTTTCATTACAGAGAGTAACCAGCTCAACGACTGAGAAATATGTAGCAAGTCCTACGAAGAAGGTGTTGAAGAAGCCTGCAGCCAAGCCAAGAAGACCGCCGAGAAGGAACGCTGCCGCAGGAATAATGCTTATTGCAACGTATCTCTCAAAGCTTGAAATAAAGCCGAACGGCTCTTTTCTTATTGCCTTTTTGCCCACAAGATGAACAAGCAAAAACACTCCGAAGGGAACTGCGATTGCCACGATTGCCATAACAAACGAAATCAAAAGATTACTGAAGATATTGACTCCTACGGAAGCAAATTCGCAAATGAAGAAAATATAAAGAGCCAAAAATTCGCAAATCGCGAGAATTACAGCGGGACCTGTGGGACACTTTGTCGTGTCCTTGAAAAGACCCATAATGGCCTTTGGAATATTTTGGAACGCCATTCCGACAGCGGAGGGCTTAGCAGGTGCATATCCGTATCCGTACGGAGGCTGCTGGGGAGCACCGTATTGCGGATTGTAGCGCGGAGCACCCTGCTGATACTGTTGATTATACTGGGGCTGAGCGTACTG
This sequence comes from Eubacteriales bacterium, assembly GCA_045645605.1. Taxonomy (GTDB): domain Bacteria; phylum Bacillota; class Clostridia; order Oscillospirales; family CAG-272; genus SIG710. The sequence goes on from JAZRJC010000070.1 coordinate 1,761, forward strand.
CTGTTGAGGCTGAGCATACTGCTGATTATATTGGGGTTGTTGAGCATACTGAGGCTCAGGGATCTGTCCCCCTTGCTGGAAATTGTTCATTTGCTGGTTGCGTTCTGCAACTGCGTCAGGGCAAGAGCATCCAATTTCTTCATTGAATTCATTACCGCAATACTTACAAAACATAGTGAAAACTCCTTTTTGGTTGATTATGAGAGCTTATATCTCACAATTTTATTTTACTACATTCGTCGCAAAAAATCAATAGCTTTTTGTGTTTTATGGGGGATTTTGTCGAAAATATTTTTACTTTCTTATTTTAATTAACTGATCAATTCCTTCTCGCAAGGCAGAAAGAATAGCATCTGCTTCTTCCTTTGTATTTTGTGCCGACAGGCTGATTCTTATCGAGCAATCGGCGGAAAAGCTGTCAAGACCGAAGGCGAGAAGTGCTCTGCTAGGAGTATGCGAATGAGAAGAGCAGGCTGAGCCGCTTGATATGCAGATTCCCCTCGATGAAAGGAAATGAAGCATAGTTTCGCTCTTGATTTGCGGAAGAGTGCAGTTGATTATGTGCGGAGCGCGAGCTCCGACAGGCATATTTACTTGTATTTCCGTAGGAAGATTTTCAATAATATAATCACGGAGAGCTTCGGTTTTTGAAATATCGGGAGTGAGTGTGGCAAAGCCCTGCTTTACAGCCGCCCCAAAGCCTGCAATACCAATAGTATTTTCCGTGCCCGAGCGGAAGCCCAATTCCTGACCGCCCCCTATAAGCCAAGGGATGATCTTTTTTGCTTTTGTGATATCGGGGGAGATATAAAGCGCGCCGACACCTTTCGGGCCGTGAATTTTATGCGCACTGATAGATATAAGGTCGGCAGAAAGTGACCTTGGGGTAAAGCTCGTCTTAAGAAAGCCCTGAACCGCATCACAGTGCGTGACGGCATCGGGATTTGCTCCTTTTATAATTTTGAAGGCCTCTGCCACGTCATACATAGCGCCCGTTTCGTTATTTACAAGCATAAAGCTCGCTAAAAGCACGGATTTGTCCGCCTCTGCCCGTAGCTGCTTGATATCAAGAACGCCGCCGGCCGTTCTTATCCGAACAACAGAAAATCCGTCCTCCTCGAGTCGCTTTGCCGCATTTTCAACAGAGGGATGCTCGCTGTCGGTTATGAGAATTTTTGACCCCGGCCTTCTTTTCTTGGCGTAAGCCGTGCCAAAGAGGGCTAAATTATTTGCCTCGCTTCCGCAGGAGGTGAAAACTATCTCGTCCCCCTTTATGCTTCGAGCACCGAGAGCGTTTGCTATAGTCTGTCTTGCTTCCTTCAGAATTTTTTCGGCATTAAAGCCGAGATTGTGGAGAGACGACGGGTTTCCGTAATTCTCCATTGATGAGAGCATCGCCGCCTTTACCTTGTCCAGAAGCGGCGTCGTTGCACTGTTGTCAAAATAAATCGTATTCATTTGGAAATTCCTTCTCGCTTAACGGAAAACGAAATTTTCTGTTATGCGATCTACGTCCTCAAGATGTATTTCATAGTTGTCAGCGGTTGAGGTGTATGTGAAAATATAGAAGCGGTTATCGTGAATTGAGATTATCTGCATAAACTGATAGCTAACGCCGTCAATATTTGCCTTGAACTCATATTTAAGTCCATTTTTGTTGCCGAAAACTACTTCTTTTTCGCCGCTTATAAGCTCGTAGTCATCATAGACGTTTTTGTAGCTTGACTCACTCTTTGCAAAGTATTCGGGAACACTTTGGGTGTCCATATCGGGATAATATGAGGTTACAGAGATGTTTGATTTATCCTTTTGAGAGTAGTATGCACCATTCGAGCCGTCGTAGGAATTTAAGTTCCAGGTTGACGGAACGTACAAAACGTACGAAACGTCATCTCCCGATGCGAGCTGCATTCCCTCGGGGATATCGCCGTCCTTACCGCAGGACACAAGGGAGGATAAAAGCATAATAAGCACTAAAAGCAAACTGATTTTTTTCATTTCAAATACCGTTCCTATTTCCTTGATTTTATTCTTTATCT
>JAZRJC010000071.1:0-17475 GCA_045645605.1 Eubacteriales bacterium
AATGAAGCGGCAGCCCATTCCTCCATACCATCGCCTACGAAATACATAACATGGTAACCGTAGTCTGTTCTGACAACGTCCGTGTCACCTGCATTGCGTGCGGCGTCGAAGATCCAATCGTTGAATTCTTCAACCATCTGGTCCTCAACTACGTTCTCGTAAAGAACCGAGCTGTCGTCCGTCTTTTCCTCACCAAGCTTAATGAAGGCATCCTTCGTCTGCTCGCCTGCCTTGAATTCGGCAAGAATTGCCTCGGCTTCAGCCTTTGCCGCAGCATCCTCTTCGGATGTAGGCTCGTCGGATTCGAACTTAACGAGGATGTGAGCAATGTCCTTTGTTACACTTTCATCGAGATCGGGGAGATTAGCAGAATATGCAACAACATCCTCGTATGTTATAGAGTTTTTTATATCCTCGTTCATCTTCTCGGAATATTTATTGGCAAGGGTGCTTATTTCCATAAACGCCTTGATGTCCTTTGCCTTAACACCCTCTCCGAAAGCTGTAGCCAAATACTGCGCTTCCGTATAGCCGTACGTTGCGCCTGCCTCGCCAATAGCGGCAATGGCATCGTCGATTTCCTTGATATCGTCATCGTCAAGCTCAACGCCTGCCTTCTTTGCGCCCTCGGCTAAAACGAGCATCTGTTCAATCTCTGTCAGTGTCGATTCCTTGAAGTAATCGAGCCAGGTCTTCTCTGTTTCGCCTGTCTGGAGCTGTCTCGAAAGGGGCTTTGACGTATCAAATCCGAGATAATCGGAAAGACCGTTCTGCTGATATACGTAAACGTAATTATGGTATGTGCTCATCGTTGCGTACTGCATCATTTCTACCGTTACATTAAAATTATCCGTTTTAGCAACCGCTTTTGAACGAAGGATAACTTCCCCTATTTTATCAGAAAGATCTGCCGCGTTTTCGCTTTCTTCACTTTCCTCTGCGTTGATCTCTTCCCACACTTTCTTTGCTTGGCAGGAAGCAAACGAAAGAGTCATAATTCCTGCCAAAATAAGAGCAAGCAATACTTTTTTGTTCATTTCACACCTCTATAAGTTTTTATTTTCCAAAAAGCACCAAAATCTCAATCCTGCTTTTATCATGTGTATTTTACCACAACCGTCGGTAAATGTCAATATCCCCTGATCAGCCGTTATTTATCTGCCCCTTGAAGCTTGAGGGCAAGCAGCCGACGTATCTTCCGAACACCTTTGAGAAATAAGACATATTATCAAAGCCGCATTTCCCCGCAACCTCCGATACCGTTACGTTTGATTCCGCAAGCATTTTCTTCGCCGCATTACAGCGAACGGTATTCAGATACACTACGGGAGTATATCCCGTAAACCTTTTGAATTCTCTTATAAAATGATATACGCTTATCCCGGCTTCTGCCGCAATCTGCTCGTTTGTTATGTTCTTGCCGTAATTTTCGTTTATAAAAATAAGCGCTCTTTTTATGCTCACCGCAAGGCCTATATCAAAATTTCCCCTGTCCGTTTCAACAGAATGCTCTTCGGTCAGATAGATCATAAGATCAAGAACTCCAAGCCTTGCCTTCGGAACGTAAACCTCCTGCTTTTTGTTTTTCGCAGATTCGGCAATACTGCTCATTTTGTTTATCAGCTCGGGATCGCTGATTTTATGGCTGTACCTTCTTTTCGCGGGATTGATTCCGTTGGACAGGCAAAAATCCATTCCGATGATAAAACAGTCGTATTGAACGAAGCGCTCGGTCATAATAAAATGAACCGCCGTCGAATTGATAACGACGATATCCCCTTCCTTGACGGAAATCGGCTGGCCGTCATAATAAACGATACCCTCACCCGACGTGAAACGAAGGATCTCTATGTTTTCGTGCCAGTTTCCCGTGTAAGCATTTATAGGATATTCGCTGCCCGTCATCTGAATGTTACATTTGAAAATAAACGGAAGAAGCGAATTTTCCCATTTGTGAAACTCAAATAAGCTTCCGGACCTTTCTAATCTTTTCATTTCTTGACGTTATCCTTCTCAAACAGCAAAATTGTGCTATTAAATAGCAATTATTTTCCTTGTAATACTTCTTCTTTTAATGTATAATTAGTATACACCCAAAATTTATAAAAAGCAATCTTTTTTCATCAATTTGCTTGAAAAATATTTGCCCCGTGCTTTTTAGATAAAAAATCCCTGTAAAAAAGGAGATAAAATATGTATAACTTCAAAATCGGTGCGATTCTTGAGTCCTTCAAGCTCGACACATTTGATGCGATCAAAAAGGCTGCAGAGCTTGGTGTAGATGGTCTTCAGATGTACTGTACAGCAGGCGAAAATTCTCCCGAGGCGATGACTGAGGCTCGCAAAAATGATATTCTCAGTATGGTTCGCGACCACGGTCTCGTATTCTCCGCAATTTGCGGCGACCTTGGAAGAGGCTTTGGTAACCCCAACCTCAATCCCGGTCTTATCGAGAAATCAAAGAGAATCGTTGACCTTGCTCTTGAGTTTGGCACAAACATCATAACAACTCACATAGGCGTTGTTCCTTCGGATAAGAATCACGAAAGATATAAAGTTATGCAGGAGGCGTGCAGCGCTCTTGCGCAGTATGCAGACAGCGTTGGTGCTCGCTTTGCACTTGAAACAGGTCCCGAAAAGTCAGAGGTTTTGAAGGAATTTCTTGATTCGCTCGGCTCAAAGGGTCTGTCTGTAAACCTTGACCCTGCAAATCTCGTTATGGTTGCAGGCGACGACCCCGTAGTTGCGGTTCACAACCTCAAGGACTATATCGTTCATACTCACGCAAAGGACGGCAATATGCTTATTGCAACAAATCCCGAGTCTATCTACGGTATCAGCGAAATGCCCGAGGGATACGAGTTCTGCGACTACTTTGAAGAGGTTCCGCTCGGAACAGGCTCTGTTGACTTCCCAGCGTATCTGAAGGCTCTTGACGAGATCGGATACCACGGCTTCCTTACGGTTGAGCGCGAGGTTGGCGACACTCCTGTAAACGATATTATAACGGCTGTTAGCTTTTTGAAAAAGCTGATAAATAAATAAAAACTATACTGAAACGAGGTATATGAAATGGAAAAGTTGAGAGTTGCTGTCATCGGTACAGGTAATATTTCAAGAAGTCACTTGAATCAGTACCGCGACAATCCGAACGTTGAAATCTACGCTCTTTGTGATATCAACGAGGAAAGATTGAAGAAAGCAGGCGAAGAGTACGGAGTTACAAGACTCTTCACAGACAAGGATGAGATGCTCAAGCTCAAGGAAATTGATGCCGTAAGCGTTACAACGTGGAACAGCCAGCATGCTCCTTGTACTATTGCCGCACTTAACGCAGGCAAGCACGTTCTCTGCGAAAAGCCTATGGCAACAAGCGTTGCAGAGGCTCTTGCAATGAAAGAGGCTGCTGAAAAGAACGGCAAGCTCCTTATGCTTGGCTTTGTTCGCCGTTTCGGTAAGGATATGACTTTCATTAAGGATCTTCAGGAAACCGACACTCTCGGTGAAATTTACTATGCAAAGGCTGCTTATATGCGCTGCAACGGCTTCCCCGGCGGTTGGTTTGGTGAGAAAGCTCGTTCGGGCGGCGGTCCTCTCGTTGACCTCGGTGTTCATATTATAGACTTTTGCCGCTACGCGATGGGTAGCCCGAACCCCGTTCAGGCTTACGGTGTTACATATCAGAAGCTCCTCGGCCGTGACAATTTGAAGTCAAAGAAGGCATACGTAGCAGCTTCCGCAACAGGTGACGAGGTATTTGACGTTGAGGATATGGCAAGCGCACTCGTTAAATTTGATAACGGTGCAACTCTTGCTATTGAAACAAGCTTCTCTCTCAATGCAAGCAAGGACAACGGAGGAATCCTTCTTTTCGGAACAAAGGGCGGTGCACTTGTTGAGGGTAGCGACGTTACAATCACTACAGAGATGAACGACTATTTCGTTAACCTCAAGCCGGATGAAAATTACGGTGACAAGAATTTCAACAATATGTTCACTTCTGAAATCAATCACTTCGTAGATTGCATAATGAACGGCACAAAGTGTATTTCCACTGCCGAGGACGGCGTTATTCTTATGCAGATTCTTGAATCTATCTACAAATCAGCTCAGGAAAACAAATCTATTGATATTGATCCTATAGCTTAATAAACGCTTAAAAGGTTGCCATAGGTGGGCCTCTGCTTATGGCAGCCATTTGTTCATATTTTAACTACTAAAATTTTAATTTTTCCTGTATTACAGGAACAAAAAAGGAGATAATAATGAAAACAGCATTAAGTTCACATTCCTATGCAAGATATATAAGACCCGGTGAAATGACACAGCTCGCAGTTGTTAAATTGGCTGCAGAAGCAGGCTTTGAGGGTATTGAATTCACAGAGCTTGAGCCAAGCAGAGAATATGCAGGTATGTCTCTTGTAGAATATGCAAGAGCCATTCGCGCAGAGGCTGAAAAATACGGACTTGAAATCGTAAATTACGCTTTCGGTGCAAATTTGTACAAAGATACAGAAGAAGAAAGAGAAGCAGAGATCAAGCGCATTTGCGATGGCATTGATATAGCAGCAGAGCTTGGTGCAAAGTTCTTCCGTCATGATATTTGCCATTCTCACTTCCATAACGGCAGATCATTGACATACGATCAGATGCTTCCCGTTCTTTCATACTGTGTTAGAAAAATCACAGATTATGCAGCAACAAAGGGCATTAAAACCTGTACAGAAAACCACGGTTGTCTCTCACAGGACAGCGAGAGACTTGAGAAGCTCTATACTGCAGTAGATCACCCTAACTTCGGTATCCTTATTGATATGGGAAACTTTGTCTTTGCGGATGAAGACTGCACAAAGGCTGTTGCAAGACTTGCTCCCTATGCTATCCACGTTCACGCAAAGGACTTCCTCATTCGCCCGTTCGGTAAAAATCCCGGCGGTTGGGGAACAACAAGAGGCTGCAACTACACAAGAGGAACAGTTGTGGGTGAGGGCGATATCAATGTTAAGCAGTGTATCGCAATTCTTAAAAAGGCAGGATATGAAGGCTATCTCGCAATGGAATACGAGGGCTTTGAGGACTGTCCCACAGGAATCGCTCGCGGACTTGAAAACATTAAGAGTTACTTGGCTGAAGTATAATATTGATTTACGGCAAAGGAGCTTCCTTTGCCGTAAAATATAATTTTAACATTTTATTTTAAGCCGCTCGTGCGGCATTTATGGGGTGTATATATGGAAATTATCGTTGTAAAAAACTATGAAGAAATGTCAAAAAGAGGGGCAGAAATCATTGCCGAGGGAATAAAGGCAAATCCCGAGATCACATTGGGTCTTGCAACAGGCTCAACTCCTATCGGAATGTATGGAGAGCTTGTTAAGAAATATAAGGACGGCGAGCTTGATTTTTCAAAGGTTAAGAGCTACAACCTCGACGAATATTATCCCTTGAAGGCTTCAAACGACCAGAGCTATCATTATTTTATGGACAAAAACCTTTTTGACCACATCAATATTGACAAAAAGAACACTCATGTTCCAAACGGTGAGGCTTCGGATGCTGAGGCTGAATGCAAGGTGTATGAGAAGGCGGTTTCGGATAACGGATACGTTGATATTCAGGTTTTGGGTATTGGTCAGAACGGTCACATCGGCTTTAACGAGCCTGATGACAAGCTGTTTGCATCAACTCACGTAACGGGTCTTACAGAAAGCACGATAAAGGCTAACTCCCGTTTCTTTGCAAGCGAGGACGACGTTCCGAAGAAGGCTATCACAATGGGTATCGGCACGATTATGAAGGCAAAGAAGATTCTCGTTCTGGCAAACGGAAAGGCAAAACACGACGTTATCTCTGCTCTTCTTGACGATATGATCACAACAGCTATCCCCGTAACTCTCTTAAAGGCACATCCTGACGTTACCGTTATCTGTGACGAGGAGGCTTACCGTGGCTGATAAGATCATTCTCAAAAACGCCTTGATTGCAAACGAAATAAAGGACGTTGAAATTGAGGACGGGAAGATTGTTTTCATCGGAAAATCGGTGTCTGACGGAGAAATAATTGACATCGACGGCAAAATTCTTATGCCCGGTCTTATCGACGTTCATTCGCACGGGTGTCTGGGCTTTGATACCTCTACCGACGACGAGCTTGACAAAATGGCTCGCTTTATGAAGGAGAACGGTACGACTGCCTGGCTTCCTACAACGATGACTGTGCCATTTGACGATCTCCGCCGCGTTGCAAACATTCCTCTTCCAAAAAGATGCCGTGAAAAGGCTCACATTTTCGGGTTCCACCTTGAAGGCCCTTATATTTGCGCTAAATATAAGGGAGCTCAAAATGAAAGCTACATAGTAAAGCCAAACATCAAGGAGCTTGCGTCGGTCGAAAATGTGAAAATGGTAACGGTCGCCCCCGAGGTTGAGGGTGCTATCGAGCTTATTTCGCATTTCACCTCCGACAAGGTTGAAAACAAGCTTGTTTTTGCACTTGGACATACAGAGGGAACGTTTGATATTTGCGAGAAGGCCTTTAAGGCGGGCGCGAAGTGTCTGACTCACACCTTTAACGCTATGCCCCCTATGCTTCACAGAGAGCCCGGCCCTATCGGTGCGGCACTAGTTACAGGAGGATATGCACAGCTTATCTCTGACGGAATTCACGTTCATCCTGCGGCAGTTATGGCTCTTTATAAGATGTTCGGGCCGGAGCGCACGGTGCTTATCAGCGATTCAATGGCTCCGACAGGCTTCAGAGACGGCGAATACATGATTGGCGGACTTAATATAACAGTTCGCGAGGGTGTTGCCAGAATTGACAACGGCGCTCTTGCAGGAAGCACGTCAACTCTTTTCCACTGTGTTAAAAAGGCTATCGAGTTCGGTATTCCGAAAGAGGATGCATTCAGAATGGCATCACAAACTCCCGCCGAGCTTATGGGCATCAAGAAGGGTAAGATCGAGGTCGGATACGATGCTGACTTTATCGTTCTCGACGAAGAGCTTAACCTTATTGATACACTTGTACTTTAATATAAAAGCTACAACATTTCTGTTGTAGCTTTTTCTTTTTAATTATTCCGCCCCGAGCTCATCTCGAATAAGGGTCGAAACACTCTCGGCAACCCTTACTATCTCCTCTGAATCCTGTCCCTCAACCATTACTCTCATAAGAGGCTCTGTACCCGATGGGCGAACAACGATTCTTCCTCTGTCAGAAAGCGCCTTCTTTGCCTCGTCAATAGCCTTTTTAATTTTCTTGTTCGTATAGAACTTCCTCTTGCCCTCGTCGCTTACGCGAAGATTAACCGTCGTTTGAGGATAGTGCTTCATTACCGAAGCAAGTGCCGACAGCTTCTCATTTTTTCTCTTAATCAGGGACAAAAGCTGACATGACGTCAACTGCCCGTCGCCCGTCGTTGCAAAATCGCGGAAAATGATATGCCCCGACTGCTCTCCACCAAAGGAATAGTCCTCAAGAAGCATCTCTTCAAGAACAAATCTGTCCCCAACCTTCGTTGCAATAAACTTGAGTCCGTTATCCTCGCAGAATTTCCCGAATCCGAAATTAGTCATAATCGTGCCGACAACGGCATTCTTATTAAGCCGACCTCTCTCCATCAAATCAAGAGAGCAAATCGCCATAATCATATCACCGTCAATAAGCTCGCCCCTCTCGTCAACCGCCAAGCACCTGTCAGCATCTCCGTCATATGCAATTCCGCAGTCAAGCCCGTTTTTAACTACGTATTCCGAAAGACACTCTATATGAGTTGACCCGCAATTATCATTGATGTTTATTCCGTTCGGCTTATCATTTAGAATATGAGCGTTCGCCCCCAGCTCTTCAAAAAGCATTCTCGCGGTCGCACTTGCGCTTCCGTTTGCGCAGTCAACGGCGATATTAAGTCCGCTAAGCGAATAAAGCACACTGCTCTTTATATGGTTTACGTAATCTCTTGCGGCAGTTCCAGAATTCATAAGCTTTCCAAGACTTGCACCTATCGGATATACGTTGTCAAGTTCCTCTCTGTCAAGCACGATAGACTCAATTCTTTCCTCAAGCTCATCGGGCAGCTTATATCCGTCACCGCTGAAAATCTTGATTCCGTTATATTCATAAGGGTTGTGAGATGCGGATATCATAATTCCAGCATCCGCCTTGTATTTACCGACAAGGAAAGCCACGGCCGGTGTCGGTACAACACCGAGCGAGATAACGTCAGCTCCCATTGAGCAAAGCCCACTCATAACCGATAAAGATATCATATCCGAGGAAATTCTCGTGTCGCATCCAACGATAAAAAGAGGACGGCGGCGGCAGCCCTCTGTCAAAACCTCGGCAGCCGCTCTTCCTATCTGCATACCTCTCTCACAGGTAAGCTCACGGTTAGCCACACCTCGAACACCGTCTGTTCCAAATAATCTTCCCATCAAGTTACCTTCTTTCTTCTTTTTCTACGATATTTTCTGCCGATTTATATATACTGTACGGCGGAACAGTTCCCCTTACCGATGAAAGAGGATAAACGTTAGAATAAGGGCCTACAATCGTCCCCGGATTCAGCACGCTGTTACAGCCAACCTCAACGAAGCCGCCAAGCATAGCCCCCATTTTCAAAAGTCCCGTTTCGATTCTTCCCTCCTCCGTATCAACCGAAATCGGCGTTTTGTCACTCTTTACGTTTGACGTGACTGCACCTGCTCCCATATGAGATTTATAGCCAAGAATCGAGTCTCCGATATAATTGAAATGCGGCACCTGAACTCCGTCCGAAATTATACAGTTTTTAAGCTCTGTTGAATTTCCGACAACACAAGAATTACCAACAAGAGCCGCCCCTCTTATAAATGCACACTGTCTAACCTCTGTATCCTCACCGATAACACAGGGCGAGCTTATTTTTGCAAGCGGACTTATCCTGGCGCTTTTCGCAATCCACACGTTCTCGCTCGGGGAATAGTATTTCCCCATATCAAGAGCCTTTCCGTATTCAATAATAAAATTCTTTATATGTGGAAGAACCTCCCACGGATATATGAAGCTGTAAATAAGACTGTCGGCGGCACTGTGGCCTCTTGGAAAAAGCTCTGAATTTTTCACTATTTTATTCATATTATTTTTGCCTCCACATTTAATATTATATCTACAAATAACAAAAAAATGCAGAGGGTGCTGTTACTATTGCAACAGCACCTTTTAATATTTTATCACATCTGCGGAATTTGCGAGAAAGAAGTCCAGCGCCAACCATTTGCGGTGTTTTCAAAAATGAAATCAATATATTCCTTGACTTCCCGTGTCTCGGAGGAATCGTTATCATCAACAGCGCTCTCCGGATCTGTAGCCGAGCCGACATCTGTTACTTTATACGTAAGCTTCGCCGTATATCTCATAAGATTTTCCTCAAATTGACTCAAAAAGTACTCGGTTGAGATAAGCTCCCTTTGCGGCTCTTGCTCCTCCGGTATATCCTCATCCATATCGGGCTCAGGAAGATTATCGATTACGTTGGTAGTTTCCTCTTCTCCCTCGTCTGTCGGATAGATAGTTTCGATATCCGGGCCAAATTCAAGACAGCAGAGATATCCGTCAAAATCCGCATAATGTATTTTTGCCGTCTCTACAAGCTCATCAGCAATTTTCGTATCGAAAATTCCTCTTAAATATTTTTCAAGCAACGAAAAGGTTGTGATAGAGGAATTATCAAGCAGAGCGTACGTCATTCCGTTTGACGTTTTATAATAGGTTGCCCCGTTTTCGCCAAAAGCAACTCTTTTATCGATCGGCATATTTTCTTTAGTTATCCACTCAAACGCTTCAACCGCCCTTGCGTACTGATATTCGATAAATTCAGTTGCCTCCTTGTTCTCAACAGGAGTCCGAGGCTCCTCGGGCGGAAGAGTCTCTGTTTCCTTTGCATCTGTTTCAACAGGTGTCGTTTCCTTTGCCCCCTCAGGTGCTTTTTCCTCTGTTTCGGGAGAGGTGCTTTCATCCTCCGTATTACCACTCCCACCGCAAGATGCCGCAAGGATAAGAATTAAAATTGAAAGCAATAATGCCGTTATTTTTCTAACCATATAAACTGTAACTCCTTTCGGATTGTTATAATTATTATAACATAAAACCTCCTTATTGTCAACCGACAAGCAATCGGGCAGATATGACACTTAATTCTAACAAACACAAAAATCGGTCTATATACACCACTTTGTATAAAGACCGATTCGGAAAAATTTATAAAAAACACTATTTTTAACTTGATTTTTACCCTTCAGTGGAAGGAGACTCGACAGTCTCTGTTTCTTCTGTTTCTTCTGTTTCCACCGTTTCTGTCTGTGCTATACTTTCCGCAACCTCCTCGGGAAGAATAACAGCTTCCTCATCTGACGCATCTTCAAAATACAAATAAGAGTCGTCCTTTGAAAAAGAAACATAACCGTTAGCCGACTTTGCTTCTATCGGAGCACAATCAACATTATCTTCACATTCGGCATCGCCGCCCTTTGACATAGTTCCCTTAAAAATAGGGCTTGTCACAAGCGAGATACAAAGCATAGCCGCAACGCCCGCACCACAGTAAAGTCCGATTTTGCGAACGATAGCTTTCCTTCTATCCTTTATCGCCTCGGCTCTGACACCCCACATAATTCTGTCGTGCAGCTCCGAGGGAATCTCAACATCTCCCTCTGATATTATATCCGAAAGCCTTGACATCTCATCAGCATATCTTCGGCAATCCTCACATTCATCAAGATGAGAGCAGATAAATGCCGCCTCATCACTTGTCAGCTCGCCGTCTAGATAAGCACTGATACTTTGGACGTCAGGGCAAGCCTTCTTCTTGTTTTCTTCCATACTAACCTATTTCCCCTTTAATTTCTACTTTAGCAGACGATGAAAATCAGAAAATGTTCCTATTTTGCAAATATTTTTTTACGTTTTCTCTCGCGCGGAAAATTTTACTCTTGACCGTTCCCATCTCAAGCCCCATTATTTCCCCTATTTCCGTATATGAACACCCGTCAAGCTCTCTCATCGTAAGAATTTCTCTGTAGTCGTCGGGAAGAGCCGCTATTGCCTCTCTCACGGCGTCAATTCTCTCCTGTCTTTCATAGGCGGCGGCAGGGTTTGAATATTCGTCCGTATCGGCAATTTCAATTTCGATCGATTCTCCGTCATCTCCCGAAACAGTTATTGAATCGTGGCTCTGCCTTGCGTTTCTTCTCACGTAGTCAAGGGCTGTGTTTCGGGTAATTCTCAAAATATAGGAATACCAAGACCTGACGTCGTCATAATCAATTTTATCGGAGGATATCAGCCGCCATAGCTTAACGAAGCTTTCCTGCGATACGTCCATAGCGTCCTCTCGGTCGCGCACGATCTGGTAAGCAAGGTCAAAAACACCCTTTTCGCAGATCTTCACAAGCTCCTCAAAAAGCCTGTCCACTTTTCTTTTGCTTCTATCTTTGTTTATCTCAACAAGAAGCGCCTTTAGCCTTTTATCGCGTTCAATATGCTTTTTTTCATAAGCCGCAAAGGTCTCCTCGGCTCTTTCCATAAAGGCACATCCTCCTTTCATAACCGTTAATTATCAATGTCTTTATCTTCGCAAAGTGAATCTGTTATTTTCTTAATGTCGTCAAGCGTTTCAGCAGAATTTATGGCAAACCTTGCGTTTGCCGCGCCACGCACGCCCTTCATATACCAGGAAAGCTGCTTTCTTGCCTCGCGAATACCCGTATATTCGCCCTTTTCCTCGATCATCATCATAACCTGTCGCATAGCCGTGTCAAGTCTTTCCTTGATCGTAGGATAAGAATATTTCTCGACACGAAGAGCATACCCAATAGCCTCAAAAAGCCAAGGATTTCCGAGCGCGCCTCTTCCTATCATAATTCCGTCACAGCCTGTCGCCTCATACATTCTATAGGCGTCAGACACCTCATAAATATCACCGTTTCCGATAACGGGAATCCCAACGCACCTTTTCACGTCCGCAATAACTCGGTAATCAGCCGACGGAGCGTACATCTGCTTTCTCGTTCTTCCGTGAACGAAAACGGCCGCCGCACCGTTCTCCTCGGCAATTTTAGCAAGAAGCGGAGCGTTAATAGAGTTCTCATCCCAGCCTGCTCTCATTTTTACAGTTATAGGCAAGCTTGACGCCGACGTCGCTGCTCGGATAATTTCTCCTGCAAGAATCGGATTTTTCATAAGGGCACTTCCCTCACCGTTTCCGACCACCTTTGGAACGGGACAACCCATATTTATATCAATAGCTGTTGGAATTGCGTTTCCACGTCTGCCGAAATATTCGCCCGAGGCGATAATCCTGACAGCCTCCGCTATATACTGCGGCTCGCTCCCGAAAAGCTGTACCGACATCGGAAGCTCGTAGTCCATAACGTCGGCAAGAGGAGCAGTTCTCGCCGCGTCGGCACTCTTCTTTTTTATCGTCTGCTCAAAGCAGAGCGCCTTTGCCGACACCATCTCACTTACGGTAAGCTCTGCCCCCATCTCACGGCAAATTTCCCTGAAGGAGCGATCGGTCACCCCCGCCATAGGAGCTAAGCAGAGTCCGCTTTTTATATATGTATCACCTAATCTGAATCCCTTTAAGTTTAGCTTTTCCATATCAACCCCTCGATCACCTTACTTATGATATTTTGTTCCTCTCGTTATATTAAGCGCTCTGTAAAGAGCTTCAAGAAGAATAAGCCTCATAAGCTGATGCGGAAAGGTGAGCTTTGATACGGAAAACCTCATATCACTCGCGTCCTTTACAGATGTGTGAAGCCCGTGCGACGAGCCGATCACTAAACAAATCTCACTGCTATTCTCTGAAATCTGCTCAAGTCTTCGAGCGAGCTCCTCGCTTGATAATTGCCCACCCTCAACGCAAAGCGCAATTTTATAGGCTCTTTGCGGCATGAGAGAAAGGATCTCCTTTGCCTCGCTGCGAAGTGCCGCCTCGATTTCACTCTCGGACGGATTTTCTGGAAGCCTTGCCTCCTTTAGCTGAACGAGATCAAAACGGCAAAATCCGCCGAGTCTTTTTTGATATTCGGCACAAGCATCACGCAGATAGCCTTCCTTCAAATTTCCGATTACTATAAGCTTAATATTTAACATTTTTACACCAATCTTGACGGCTGCTCACTATCGGCAACCGTAATTTTTATGTTGTCGTCAGCAACGGCAGCAGCCGTTGCCGCAAGGGCAATAGACGGAAGATTATTTTCCTCGCTCAGATGTGCAAGCATAATATTTTTCGTTCCGTTTGCGGCAAGAACAGCCGCAAAGGCCGCACAATCGTCATTTGACAAATGCCCTCTCGGAGAGAGAATCCTATGCTTAAGCTCCATAGGATAAGGCCCACTAAGAAGCATATCTATATCGTGATTTGACTCAAGAACGACAGAGGTACAGCCGAGAAGCCCCTCTCTTATGCTGTCTGTTACGTGGCCGATGTCCGTCGCAAGTCCAACCGAGAAATCCTCGTCGTCTTCGCGGTAATCTATTCGGTATCCAACGCTTGAGAGACTGTCGTGCGGAGTAACGAAGGAGCGAATACGCACCTCCCCGAGATACTCCTCAAATATAGGAGGATGGCTTACAAGACATCCCGACATATTGTTGCTTGATCTCTCAAGCAGTTTTTTCGCCGAGTGAGCGCATATATGTATCGGTATGCGGTATTTTTTCGAGAGGACCTCGGTAGCGGCTATATGGTCAGTATGCTCGTGGGTTATAAAAATCGCCTCGATTTTCTCAATACCCGTACCGATTTCATTAAGTGCCGAGCATAACGCTCTCGCACTCTTGCCTGCGTCAATTAAAAATTCGTGTCCGCAGACGTTGAAATAAACGGCGTTCCCCTTTGAACCCGAATAAAGCGTGTATATTTTACATTTTTCCATATTCATATCACTAAATCTTTATTTCCCGAAAAGCACAAAAACGTAATCTTCAACAAACCAACCGAATGCATCTAAAAAGAAGGTGAATACAAGAGGTAAAATCACAAGAAGCATCCACTTTGATTTTTTCAACCGCATCTCGCCGTCCTCGATAAATTCAATCTTTTCCTCAGGACTCATACTGTCAGGAAGCATATCGACGGTAAGTCTCAATCTTGAAAATCCTCGGTTGTAGATAACAAACACGATAGAGAATGCCGCCAAAATAACCATATAGATTGCCAAAACCACGTTATAGATAGGATAATTCATCGCAACCATATAAGCGGAAGCCACGAGGGCAGTATTTATAATCAGTAAAAACAGAAGTTTGAAATTGAATTTTTTCTTTTCGGCCATTTGAGGTAATGACTGCGTTTTCTTATTTTTGTTCTTCTTTTGCTTTTTCATTTTAACTCCATATTAGATTACTTGAACTGCTCCCCGGGGACGTATACGAAGTATAAGACAAGCCCCCTCGCCAAAGGCTGAGTCGATATAGCGGCGGTATCCCTCGGCACAATCGTTTGGAACAAACGCCTGTATAGTTCCTGCAAAACCGCCTCCGTGAACACGAAAGGCCGCCTTTTTTCCTTTAAGATACTTTTCTGTTAAGCAAAGAGCAAGAGAAAGCCCCTGCTCACCCGGATTTTTAGTTGAATATACGTTCTGCAGATAGCAGAAGCTTGATCTTCCCGATTCGAGAACACTTGCAAAAAAAGCGTCGATATCTGATTTTTTGAGCGCTTCAGTCTCTGCGTCAACCCTCTTGTTTTCCTCAAAGAAATGAAGTGCTCGCATAATGGCTCTGTCCGAAAGTTCACCTCGAAGAGTTGGAATTGCGGCAATAACGTCATTTTCCATAACGTCACGCAAAACTCTGCCCCCAAATTTCTGGGCAACAGCCTTCATCTCGGACGGGACTGCCGCATACTCGTCGGTCAGGTCAGCGTGACTTCCGCCCGTGTTCACGATACAGAGATTGTAGCCTGCCTTCGTAATATCAAAGTCGATTTTTTCAATAACAGGCGTCAACGGGTCGCAGAAATCAATACCAACGATACCGCCAACAGCACAAGCAACCTGATCCATAAGTCCCGAGGGCTTGCCGAAAAATTCGTTTTCCGCATACTGTGCCATCTTCGCAACCTCGACGTTATCAATGCCGCCGTCATTATAAAGATAATTGAGAATGTTGCCAATCATATCCTCAAACGCGGCAGAGGAGGACATACCCGAGCCTTTAAGAACGTCAGACGTAGCATAGGCGTCAAAGCCGCCTACCTTGTAGCCGTCCTTCAAAAATCCTGCACACATTCCTGCAATTATAGATTCGGACGTGCCATATTTTTTCTTGTCGGGTGCAGAATATTCGGAGAAATCAACAGTGTCCAGAGAAAAGCCCTCACTCTTAACAGAAATGATACCGTCGTCGCGTTTCGCGGCAACAGCAATTATATCAAGGTTAAGCGACGCGGCAATAACTCGACCGCAATTATGGTCTGTATGATTTCCCGAAATTTCGGTTCTTCCCGCAACCGAGAATGCGTGAACCTCACGCTCCGAGCCAAACTCCGCCTCAAACTCATTGATAGCCTTGATATACCGTTCCTTCTGGTTTTCTATATTATCTCTTCCGTAAAGAGATATCATCATCTCGTCTGCTTTCCCTGTGCCTATTGCATTTATCAATTCTTTAGTATTCATTTGTATAAATCTCCCAAAAATTATTTATTGTGTCTCTATTATATCATATTTTTGTTGTTAAAACAACACTTTTATGCAACAAATTTGTTAACTGTGTGTAACCGAAAATTAGGGAGAGGAATATACTTCTAACAAAGCACTATTTATACATATTTTACCGCTCGGAGGTCATATGAAAATATACGTTTTTCGTCCGCCTGCCTTCATCTCGACCATACTCAAGGGGTTCTCCAAAAAGAAAAAAAGATAGTTGCCAAAAAACGTGGCTGTCACAAGAAGAAAAGATCTTGTGACAGCCACGTTTTATTTTTTAATTATTTCTTCAAGACTTTTTTCTATCCAAAAATCTGTCAAGAAGCAAATGTGAAACAAGAGAAAGAGCGATGCAGCAAAGACCGATAACGTCAGTCACAGAGTCGGGCATAATAAGCATAAGACCGCCCGCCGCAAAGAGAATCGTTTCCCAAATCTTATTGTTGTGAACAAAGAATTGCTCAAGAGCTGCCGAGAGCGAGGTGATACCGATAAGAGATGTTATCAAAATTCTTACAAGAGTAATTATAGAATCAACCTCATGCCCCTCACAAACAAGAAGCATCTCGGGGTTAAGTGCAAAGATATAAGGAATAACGAAAGCAGTTATCGCAAGTCTTGTTGCCGTAATTCCGGTCTTTAGCGGATTCGAGCCTGCAATAGCACTTCCCGCATAAGCCGCCAAGGCTACGGGAGGCGTGATATCCGCAACGATACCGAAATAGAAAACGAACATATGAGCCGCAAGCACGGGAATACCCATCTGCATAAGAATAGGTGCCGTTGTCGTTGCCATAATGATATAGTTTGCCGTTGTGGGAACGCCCATGCCAAGAACTATACAAGCAAACATCGTAAGGAAGAGTGCGAGCATAATGCTGTTCTCACCAACCGACGTAATTCCCTGAACAAGCGTTGTGCCAAGAGCTGTCAAGGTAACAACGCCCGAGATAATCCCTGCAATTCCGCAGGCGATAGAAACTCCTACAGAGTTTGTAACTCCGTTCTCAAAGCTTTCAAAGGCAAGCTTCGGTGTGAGTGTTGCCCCCTTTGTAAAAAAGCTGCAAACAAAGGTAGAGATCATCGCCGCAAACACGAATTTGCCTTGTGATCCGTCGCCCTGGCTAACTACGTTAAGATTAAGAAGCACGTAGTAGGAAACGAGAATCAGGATCGGAATCAAGGGAAGCAAAATAGTGCGGATAATAGCACGTTTAGCTTCCTTACTCTTAAGAGTGCCGCCAAAACGAGCCTTGCTTATTCCCGTGTCAATAAGGCTTACAACAAGAGCTGCAAGAATAGCATAGCAAGCAGACATACCTGCCGTATAGTAATTCATACAAATTACAAGCACGACAACGGGCAAAAGAAGATATCCCTTTGAGAAAGCAAGCTTGAAGAAATTCGGGATAGCGTCCTTCGGAAGTCCCTTCAATCCGAGCTTTTTCGCCTCAAAGTGTACCATTATGAAAATTCCGCTGAAATAAAGAAGTGCGGGAAGAATTGCCGCAATAGCAATAGTGGCATACGAGATACCCGTGATTTCAGACATAAGGAATGCCGCCGCACCCATAATGGGAGGCATGATCTGACCGCCGGTCGATGCCGCCGCCTCAACTGCCGCCGCAAATTCGGGTCTGTATCCGCTCTTTTTCATAACGGGAATGGTAACGCTTCCGCTTCCGACCGTGTTTGCGACAGAGCTTCCCGAATACATTCCCTCAAGGGCAGAGGAAATAACCGCAACCTTTGCAGGGCCGCCGGCACTTG
>JAZRJC010000072.1:0-8963 GCA_045645605.1 Eubacteriales bacterium
ATTTTAGATGAAATTAAAGAACTTACAATCCTTGAGCTTGCTGACCTTGTAAAGGCTCTCGAGGAAGAATTCGGCGTATCTGCTGCTCCCGTTGCAGTTGCTGCTGCTCCCGGTGCTGCTGCTGCAGGCGCTGCTGCAGGCGAAGAAAAGACAGAATTCGACGTAATTCTCGCTAACTTCGGTGCGAAGAAGCTTGACGTTATCAAGGTCGTTCGTGAAGCAACAGGTCTCGGACTTAAGGAAGCTAAGGAACTCGTTGAGGGTGCTCCTAAGGCTCTTAAGGAAGGCGTTTCAAAGGACGAAGCAGAATCTCTCAAGAAGCTTCTTGAAGAGGCTGGCGCTTCTGTTGAAATCAAGTAATTTCGAAACTGAAATTTTTTCGGTTTATTTTACTGCTGTACATCAAGGGCAGTCGCATTTTAGCGGCTGCCTTTTTTGTTTGCTTTTATGCCTTTTTTATGGGGCGGTTAGACGCCTCTCAATCGGGTGTTTTGACTGCTTTGAAAGGTCATTGTTGAAACTGCACAAAAAAGGTATATCTTTTTCTACATACTATATTTTGGGATAATACTTGACAGTGACAACTATATATGGTATAATTGTTTCGCTAACTAAAAAATGGTGCATAATGTTTTTTGTTGAGTTTTTTCTTATGAGAGGTAACGCGATTGAAAATTTTAGGACTGCAAAAGCTGACTCTTCTTGACTTCAAGGGAACGGTGGCTTGCACGGTGTTTACGGGCGGATGTAATTTCAGGTGTCCCTTTTGCCATAATGCCGGTCTTGTCTCACTTGAAATTGAGGGAGAAGAATTTTCATCGGATGAGGTTCTCTCATTTCTCGAAAAGAGACAGGGAATACTTGAGGGTGTGGTTGTAACCGGAGGAGAGCCGCTCCTGCATCACGACATCGGAGACTTTTTGGAGAAGGTCAAGGAGCTTGGCTTCAAGGTGAAGATTGATACGAACGGAACGAATCCTACTCTGCTCCGAGAGCTTATCGAAAGAGGGCTTGTAGATAGAGTTGCGATGGATATAAAATCCTCCCCCGAGGGATACGAGAGGGCAGTCGGTCGTGCTGTTTCGCTTGATCCCATCAAAGAATCGATAGAGCTTCTTCTGTCCGGCGTCGTTGACTACGAGTTCAGAACGACCGTTGTCAGAGGAATACACGAAAAGGAAGATTTTGAAAAAATCGGACATTGGATAAAGGGTGCTCGCGAATATTACATTCAGCAATTTAAAGATTCGGGCAATTTGATAAATCCCGAAAACCTGGCCTCGTTTAATGAGGACGAGCTGAAGGCCTTTGCGGATATCGTTCGCAAATATGTTCCGTCGGTTCAGATCCGCGGCATAGACTGATTTTGCCGTATTTAAATTGTTAATAAAAAATATCACAAATATATAGGAGAGAAAAAATGTACAAGATCATCAAAAGAGATGGCAAGGTAGCAGACTTTGACATCGTAAAAATTGCAGACGCGATAAAGAAGGCGTTCGATGCAACAGAAACAGAATACACGGACAGCATTATCGACTTTTTGGCACTTCGTGTATCGGCAGACTTTTTGCCCAAAATCAAGGACGGTTTCGTAGCTGTTGAGGATATTCAGGATAGTGTTGAGACTGTTCTCTCGCGCGGCGGATATGATGCCGTAGCAAAGGCATATATCCTTTACCGTAAGCAGAGAGAAAAGCTCCGCAATATGAAATCGACATACCTTGACTACAAGGAAACGGTTAACAATTACGTTGACATTCTTGACTGGAGAGTTAAGGAAAATTCAACTGTAACATACTCTGTCGGCGGACTTATCCTTTCAAACTCGGGAGCAATTACAGCAAACTACTGGCTTTCCGAAATTTATGACAACGAGATAAGCGACGCACACAGAAACTGTGATATTCACATTCACGACCTTTCTATGCTCACAGGCTACTGTGCAGGCTGGAGCTTAAAGCAGTTAATTAAGGAGGGCCTTGGCGGTGTTCCCGGTAAGATCACGTCCTCTCCTGCAGGTCACCTCTCAACTCTCTGTAACCAGATGGTTAACTTCCTCGGTATTATGCAGAACGAATGGGCAGGTGCGCAGGCCTTCTCGTCATTTGACACCTATCTTGCCCCCTTCGTTAAGATAGATAACCTTTCTTATAAAGAGGTTAAGCAGTGCATCCAGTCCTTTATTTACGGTGTAAACACTCCTTCGCGTTGGGGTACACAGGCGCCCTTCTCGAATATCACTCTTGACTGGACGGTTCCGAAGGACCTTGAGTCTCTTCCTGCAATCGTTGGCGGTAAAGAGGTTGACTTCACCTATGGTGACTGTAAGAAGGAAATGGATATGGTCAACCGTGCGTTTATCGAGATCATGACCGAGGGCGACGCTAACGGACGTGGCTTCCAGTACCCTATCCCCACGTATTCTATCACCCGTGATTTTGACTGGTCTCCTACAGAGAACAACAAGCTTCTCTTTGAGATGACGGCTAAATACGGAACACCATACTTTTCAAACTATATCAACAGCGATATGGAGCCGAGCGACGTTCGTTCGATGTGCTGCCGTCTCCGTCTTGACCTTCGTGAGCTTCGCAAAAAGTCGGGCGGTTATTTCGGTTCGGGTGAATCCACAGGTTCTATCGGCGTAGTTACTATCAATATGCCCCGTATTGCATATCTTGCAAAGGACGAGGAGGACTTCTTCCGCCGTCTCGACCACATTATGGACATTTCTGCCCGTTCGCTCAAGACAAAGAGAACGGTTATCACAAAGCTTCTTGACGAAGGACTTTATCCTTATACAAAGAGATACCTCGGTTCTCTTGACAACCACTTCTCAACTATCGGTCTTGTAGGTATGAACGAAGCAGGTCTTAACGCCGCTTGGGTAAAGGCTGATATGACAGACGAAAAATGTCAGGAATTTACAAAGAAGGTTCTCACACATATGCGTGACCGTCTCTCTGACTATCAGGAGCAGTACGGTGACCTTTACAACCTTGAGGCAACACCTGCAGAATCTACGTCATACCGTCTTGCAAAGCACGACGTAAAGAGATTCCCCGATATCATTACAGCAGCTGAGGCAGGCGGAGCACCTTATTACACTAACAGTAGCCATCTTCCCGTTGCTTATACAGACGATATCTTTACAGCTCTTGATATCCAGGACGATCTTCAGACTCTTTACACGTCGGGAACAGTATTCCACGCGTTCCTTGGCGAAAAGATGCCTGACTGGGAGGCTGCGGCAAGACTTGTTCGCAAGATTGCGGAAAATTACAAGCTTCCTTATTACACGATGTCGCCCACATACTCTGTATGTAAGAATCACGGATATCTTACAGGCGAGCAGTTCACTTGCCCCAAGTGTGGCGAGGCTGCAGAGGTATATAGCCGTATCACAGGCTACTACCGTCCCGTTCAGAACTGGAACGCAGGTAAGACGCAGGAATATAACGAGCGCCGTGAATATAACATTGAAACAAGTGTTATGAAGAAGGCTCCCGCAAAGGTGGAGATTAAGGCTGACGCTCCCAAGTGTGCTTGTGAGACAATCGGTGAGCAGAAGGCACTTCTTTTCGCAACTGCAACCTGTCCTAACTGCCGTATCGCTTGCGGCTATATGGATAAGGCAGGATTTGCTTATGAGAAGCTTATGGCAGAGGAAAATGGTGATCTCGTTGCGAAGTACGAAATCACACAGGCGCCGACTCTTGTAATTACAGATGGTGAAAATTATGTAAAGTATGCAGGAGCAGGTGCGATTCGCCAGTATCTTCTTGATATAGAGGCACAGAAATAATATAAAATCAAATTCATAATCTTTCAAGCCGATTTGGGGAATAATAACCCAAATCGGCACAGGAAAGGATTTTTTACCGAATGATTTACGATATTCTGATTGTCGGCGGAGGCCCTGCGGGTCTCTGCGCGGCATTATATGCAAGACGTGCAGGAAAAACTGCCCTTGTAATTGAAAAAAACACCTTTGGCGGACAGATTACCTGGTCGCCGAGAGTTGAGAATTTTCCAACGGAAAAATCGATATCGGGACTTGCTCTTGCCGATAAAATGCTTGATCAGGCTATGGGGCAGGGGGCTGATATTGAGCTTGACGAGGTTGTGTCTGCCGAGAAAAGAGACGGCTTATTTTATATAAAAACAGCCTTCGACTCTGAATTTTGCGGAAAGACTATCATAATCGCAACAGGAGCGAAGCCGCGCCGCCTGAATCTTGCAAATGAAGAAAAATTCATAGGACAGGGAATATCCTTTTGCGCCGTTTGTGACGGGGAATTTTATAAGGACAAGGTTGTGGCAGTTGTCGGTGGAGGCAACACTGCTTTGCAGGAGGCGCTTTACCTTTCGGATATTTGCCGACGCGTCTATTTGATTCATCGCCGCGACGAATTTCGCGCGGACAAGGCTCTTTGTGACGTAATTCCTCAAAGGGAAAACGTTGAGCTTGTGCTCAATTCCTTTGTTACAGAGCTTTTAGGCGACACAAAAATTAACAGAGTTAAGCTTGAGAGCAAGAACGGTGAGGCGAGGGAGATTTCTCTTGACGGGCTGTTTATAGCGGTTGGTCACGAGCCTGAAAACCAAGCCTTTGCAAATTTGGTAGCGCTTGACGAGGGTGGGTATGCCGACGTTGGTGAGAGCTGTGAGGCATCGCCCGATGGTGTTTTCGTTGCAGGAGATTGCAGAAAAAAGAGCGTTCGTCAGCTGACAACGGCGGTGTCAGACGGGGCTGTTTCTGCCCTTGCGGCTTGTGCTTATATTGACAAAATGTAAAATAAAAATCTCCGTCAACTGACGGAGATTTTTGCAGTATAAAGCTATGAGAGGAGTATGGTAAAAAAATGAAAACAGAGATACCCGAATACGTGAATGCCATACTTTCGGCACTTAATGAGAGCGGCTTTGATGCTTATATTGTTGGAGGCGGAGTCAGGGATATTCTTCTTTCGTCCACACCGAATGATTTTGACATCACGACTAATGCAAAGCCTGGGGAAATGAAGGCGGCCTTCTCTCAAATCAAAGGATTTTCTCAGGTGAAAATCCTTGAAACCGGACTTGCGCACGGCACGATAACGGTGATATGTGACGGGTGTGCGTGCGAGGTAACTACCTATCGAATCGACGGAGAATATATTGATTCAAGACATCCCGAGGAGGTTAAATTTACCTCGTCGTTAGCCGAGGACTTGCGCCGACGCGATTTTACGATAAATGCGATGGCGTATAACGATAAGACAGGGCTTGTTGATCTTTTCGGCGGGTGCGATGACATAAAAAATAAGATTATACGCTGTGTCGGAGACCCCGATAAGCGTTTTTCGGAGGACGCGCTCAGGATTCTTCGTGCCTTCCGCTTTGCCGCAAGGCTTGGCTTCTCAATCGAGGAAAAAACTCTTCAGGCTATCAAAAATAATAAGGAAAAGCTTTTATTTATTTCAAGAGAAAGAGTCTTTTCCGAGCTTTCACAGCTGTTTTTGTGTGAAAATCCGCAAAAAATATTGAAAGCGATGGAGCAGAGCGGTGTTTTGCCCTATGTCATTTATGGATATAACGGAAAAGAAAAAAGCTTTGACGGAATTTCGCATCTGCCGAAAAATATTCCCGTAAGACTTGCTTTTTTTCTACAGGATATCGTTTCTGATTATGACTTGGCAATATCAAAATTAAAGACGTCAAACGAGATAAAAAAGAGGACGAAACTCCTTCTTGAAATATCAGACGAGGAATTTTTACCAACCGCGAGATACGCAAGAGAATTTATCGTAAAATACGGTGAGGTGGCCGACGACGCTGTGGCGCTCGCGGCAGAGCTGTATCTGCTTGTCGGGGAGACCGGATTCCCCGAATTTTACGAAGCCGCAAGGTCGGAAAGCTTTCCGAGGAGCATCGCGGAGCTGGAGATTGGCGGAGCGGATATTTCGGCGAAGGGCAGGCTTGTTGGTGAGGTTCTTGAGTATTTGCACGAAAAAACGCTTGAAGACCCGTTGCTCAACGAAAAAGAAATTCTTTTGGATATGGCAAATAAATATATAAAGGAAAAAGAAAATGATTTGTGAAATAGAAGATATAAAAAATACCGTGGGGCGAATTATCGGTGTTGATTTTGGTGAGGTCAGAACGGGTGTTGCCGTATCCGACGCTTCTCGCTTTTTGGCAGGCGGAATAGGCTATATTAAGGTTGGCGGATCACACAAGACTGCCGAGAAAATTGCCGAAATAGCAAAAGAGCAAAATGCCGCGGCAATAGTTGTCGGCTGTCCGAAGAATATGAACGGAACAGACGGCCCTCGCTCACAGCGCTGCCGTGATTTTGCAGAACTTGTTGCAGATGCAACGGGGCTTCCCGTTGCTATGTTCGATGAGAGAATGACGACGATGGCGGCATCTCGTTTTCTTAATGAAACGAATACGAGAGGAACAAAAAGAAAGGGCGTTATAGACACCCTTTCAGCACAGATTATTCTTCAAAATTGTCTTGACAGACTAAAAAATATCTGATTTTTGAGGGAAGCCGATTTTAGATATCGGCTTCCTTTACGTATTCACTTCCGTGAAGAGCAATAAATTCCTTTCTCGCGGGCAGGTCCTCGCCAAGAAGAGTTTCAAATATCGTGGCGGTTGCCTCGGCATCTGCCGGAGTAATTGAAATAAGACGGCGGCTTTCGGGATTCATAGTTGTAAGTGCCATCATCTCAGCGCTGTTCTCGCCAAGACCTTTTGAGCGCTGAAGCTTATATTTTTTATCTCCTATCTCGCGAAGGATATCCGTCTTTTCAAATTCGTCGTATGCAAAATAGGTCTTGTCCTTCGTCGTAATCTCGAAAAGCGGAGTCTCGGCAATAAATACCTTTCCCTCATTAATAAGCGTCGGCATCAGGCGGTAGAACATCGTGAGAAGAAGAGTTCTTATCTGGAAGCCGTCCTCATCCGCATCGGTACATATAATGATTTTTGACCAACGCAGAAGATTCATGTCAAATTGAGGAATATCTCCCTTGATTTTTCCCGAAATCTCAACGCCACAGCCGATAACGCGAAGAAGGTCTGTTATAATGTCACTCTTGAAAATTCTGTCGTACCCGCATTTTAAGCAGTTAAGAGTTTTACCTCTTATTGAAATAATAGCCTGGAAGTTGGCGTTGCGGCTGAGCTTACATGAGCCCAAGGCCGATTTACCCTCAACTATATAAATTTCGCGAAGATTAGGGTCCTTTGATTCACAGTCAACGTAGTTGTCAACTCGGTTTGAGATATCGATAGTACCCGTCAATTTCTTTTTAACAGTGATTCTCTGATTTTCGGCAGACTCACGGCTACGCTTGTTTATAAGAACCTGATTTGCAAAAATTTCAGCCTCGGTCGGATGCTCGATGAAATAAATATCAAGATTCGTTTTTAAGAAGTCTGTCATTGCCTCGTAGATGAAGGTGTTTGTGATAGACTTTTTCGTTTGGTTTTCGTAAGAGGTTACAGTTGAAAAGCTGTTAATGACAAGTACAAGACATTCGGCAATATCGTTGAATGTGATTTTTGCTTCAGTCTTATTGTATTTTCCTGCGTTTTTCAGATATTTGTCAACTGCGTAAACGAAGGCTACCTTTACAGCCTTATCGGGTGAGCCGCCGTGCTCAAGGAAGCTTGAATTGTGGTAATATTCAAGCATTTTTACGTTATTTGAGGCACAGAAGGAAAATTCTGCCTTTAATTTATACGAGTCCTTGTCCTCTCTGTCGCGTCCCTCAGTCTCCATTTTCCAAAGCACGGGGGCGGTGAGACTGCTCTCGCCTGTTACCTCTGTAATATAGTCTGCAATTCCGTTTTCATAGAAGAAGGTTTCTTCCTCGAATTTGCCCTTATCAACCTCGATTTTAAGAGTGAAGCGGATTCCCGAGTTTACAACCGCCTGACGGTGAATGACGTCACGGAAAAATTCTGCGGGAATTTTTATATCTGTGAAAACCTCGATGTCGGGACGCCAACGGGTAACGGTACCCGTTCTCTTTTCCGCTCTTGAAAGCTCGCGGACGGAAAGCTCTGTTACAGGCTCACCGCGCTTGAAGTGAATTTCGCTGACCTCGCGGCCGTTGTATGAATAAACGTCCATATATTCGGAGCTGTACTGCGTAGCACAAGCACCGAGACCGTTCAAACCGAGAGAATATTGATAGGCGGAATTGCCGCCGTTATTATTGTATTTGCCGCCGGCATAAAGCTCGCAGTAAACGAGCTCCCAGTTGTATTTTCCTTCCTTTTGGTTAAAGCCGAGCGGAACACCGCGTCCGAAGTCCTCAACCGCGAGGGAATTATCGGCAAATGCCGTAACTATTATTTCATCTCCGTAGCCTTCTCTTGCCTCGTCCACAGAGTTTGAAAGTATTTCGAAAAAGGAATGCTCGCATCCCTCAAGTCCGTCAGAGCCGAAAATTACCGCGGGGCGTTTTCTGACTCTGTCTGCACCCTTCAGAGACGTTATACTTTGGTCATTATACTTCTTCTCGTTTGCCATAAATACCTCTTTGTATACTTTTTCATTATATACTGACTTATATTATACCATAAATTTTGGATTTTGAAAAGAGGAAAAAGAAGAAATGTGTAAACTTTTGTGTGATAGGGGAGGGTGACCCGTACGGGAATAGGTCTCACCGCGGCGCCGAAAAGGCGAGAGGGATTTCGCCTTTTCACCGCGGCTCGGTCAGTCGCGGCTCTGACAGTCCACCGGACTGTCATTCACTACCGCTCCCATTCGATTCCCGTACAGCTCACTTCAAAATAAAAAAACCTAAACCGAAAAAATCGGTTTAGGTTTTTTGGTGACCCGTACGGGAATCGAACCCATGTTACAGCCGTGAAAGGGCCGTGTCTTAACCGCTTGACCAACGGGCCGGTATGGTAGCGGAAGTCGGACTTGAACCAACGACCATTCGGGTATG
>JAZRJC010000073.1:0-5451 GCA_045645605.1 Eubacteriales bacterium
GACGGATACGAGGCTGTCTTTATAGGCTCCGGTGCAGGACTTCCCAACTTTATGAATATCCCCGGAGAATCGCTCAAGGGCGTATATTCGGCAAACGAGTTTTTAACGAGAAGCAACCTTATGAAGTCGTATAAGGAGAACCCCAACACGCCTATTATGAAGGGCGGCTCGGTTGCAGTCGTTGGCGGCGGAAACGTTGCGATGGACGCGGCAAGAACGGCACTTCGACTGGGTGCTGACAAGGTTTATATAGTATATCGTCGTTCGATGGAGGAGCTTCCTGCAAGAGCAGAGGAGGTCGAGCACGCAATCGAGGAGGGCATCGACTTTAAGCTTCTTTGCAATCCGACGGAGATTCTCGGATACAGCAATTCCGAAAACCCGAGAGATGAGAAAAACGGATTTGTTACGGGCATCAAGTGTATCAGAATGGAGCTTGGCGAGCCTGACGAGAGAGGACGCCGCCGTCCGATAGCGGTTCCCGACAGTGATTTCGTGCTTGATGTTGACACGGTTATTATGGCGATCGGAACGTCGCCAAATCCTCTTATAAAGAGCACGACCGACGGCCTTGATACGGAAAAATGGGGCGGTATTATTGTTGATGAGTGCGGCAAGACCTCACGCGACTCGGTTTATGCGGGCGGTGACGCCGTAACGGGTGCCGCTACGGTAATTTCCGCTATGGGTGCGGGCAAGGTTGCGGCAAAGGCGATCGACGAAATGATCTCAAAGAAATAATTTTAATAAAAGAACAGCAAACGGACGTCGTCCGTTCGCTGTTTTATGTATTTTTTTGAAATCAGAAGGAAACCTTTGAGGCAACAGTGCAGCTTGCATTATAGAATTTGAAGATTTTGAGTGCCTTTTCGGTTGCTTCAAAGTAAACTGCGGCACGCTTTCCGTCTATATCAACAAGGGCGATATATGAATCGGGGGCGCTCGTGCTTGAGCGTGCCTCGACAACTACGTCGGGAGCGAAGCTTTTTGCTTGTTTTATATACTCCTCTGTTGCGGGAGCAATAAGAGAGCAGCTTTTGATCTTGAAGCTGATAAGAGTCTTGCGGCTTTTTCCGCCGTAGATATCGGAAAAGGTAATATCTCCCGAGGACATTGAATATTCGTGCTCAACCTTTACGTATCTCCAAGTGAAGAAAATCAAGATCCAAAGAGTTACGGGCATAAGACACAAAAGCGGGAAAAACTTTGTAACGAAGCCGAAAACAAACCATAGAATAATAAATAGGAAGTATCCGAGGAGAAGAGAAAGCTTCTTTAACTTCCATTTACCCGTCATCTTCTGGGCAACAACGTATTCGTATATCTGAAAATCGCTCATAATAACACCTCTGAAATAAATTTTACACATTTTAGCATATTTTAGCGGATTTGTCAAGAAAAAATGAAAAAAGCCTTGAAAAATTACGAGAAATACAGTAAAATATAAGGTAATGGATAAAAAACATAAAATTAGGAGTAAAAAATGAAGGCAGTTATTACAGTTACAGGTAAGGATACCGTTGGCATTATTGCCAAGGTGAGTGCGGTTTGTGCCGACAAGGGCGCAAACATTATTGAGATCACACAGAGCGTTCTCAGCGAATACTTCGCTATGATTATGCTTGCGGATATTGATTCTCTTAATATTCCGTTTGCTGATTTCGTGGATATTCTTGAATCTCTCGGAGAAAAAGAGGGTCTTGTAATTCACGCGATGCACGAAGATATTTTCAATACTATGCATAGAATTTAAGGGTGGACAGATATGCTTAATACGTCAGATATTCTTGAAACCATAAATATGATACGAGAGGAAAATCTCGATATCAGAACGATCACTATGGGTATATCCCTTTACGATTGCGTGAGCGAGGATGAGAACCGCTTGTGCGATAAGATTTACGATAAAATCACGAAAAGTGCCGAGAGACTCGTTCCCGTCGGATGCGAAATTGAGAAGAAATATGGTATTCCGATAGTTAACAAGAGAATTTCGGTGACGCCTATCTCTATCGTTGGCGGAGGAATTTCTCCCGACGGATACATAAAGGTTGCGAAAACTCTTGAGCGTGCAGCACAGGAGCTTGGAGTCAACTTTATCGGCGGATTTGGTGCTCTCGTTCAGAAGGGTATGACGAAGGGAGCGGAAAACCTTATTTCCGTAATTCCCGAGGCTCTTGCTGAAACGAATCTCGTTTGCTCCTCGGTTAACGTTGCCTCAACTAAGGCGGGAATCAATATGGACGCTATCGCTCTTATGGGTAAGACTATAAAGCGTGCCGCATATCTTACAAAGGACAGAGATTCTATTGGATGCGCAAAGCTTGTTGTCTTTGCAAACGTGCCTGAGGATAACCCCTTTATGGCAGGTGCTTTTCATGGAGTCGGTGAGCCTGAAAATGTAATAAACGTAGGAGTTTCAGGCCCCGGAGTTGTAAGCTCGGCTATCAAGAGAGCAGGGGACTGCAACCTTTCCGAGCTTGCTGATATTATTAAAAAGACTGCATTTAAGATTACGAGAGTCGGTCAGCTCGTGGCACACGAGGCGGCAGAGCAGCTTGGCGTTCCATTTGGAATCATCGACCTTTCGTTAGCTCCGACACCTGCCGTTGGCGACTCGGTTGCTCATATTCTTGAGAATATGGGTCTTACCGTTTGCGGCTCTCACGGTACGACGGCGGCACTTGCTATGCTTAACGATGCGGTTAAGAAGGGCGGCGTTATGGCGTCCTCACACGTCGGAGGACTTTCGGGTGCGTTTATTCCTGTTTCCGAGGACGCGGGTATGATCTCGGCAGTTGAGAACGGCTCTCTTACTATTGAGAAACTTGAGGCTATGACGGCGGTTTGTTCTGTTGGCCTTGATATGATAGCAATTCCCGGAGATACTCCCGAGGACGTTATTTGCGGCATTATTGCAGATGAAATTTCTATCGGTGTTGCGAATACGAAAACGACGGCTGTTCGTCTTATTCCCGTTTGGGGTCGCGGCGTTGGTGAGGACGTAAACTTCGGAGGACTTTTGGGGCACGCACCGATTATTAAGCTGAATGACGCGTCACCTGCAAAATTTATTGCAAGAGGCGGCAGAATCCCTGCACCTATTCACAGCTTGAAGAATTAAACCGAAAAATAAAAACACTTGCTACCCAAAAATAGCAAGTGTTTTTCTCTTTATTTCTTTTTCTTCGGGATAAATGCGATTATTAATATAATGATAGCAATAACTGCGATAATGGCGATGATTATGCCGATGGCGGCACGTCCGCTCGTGGTTTTTCCGGGGTCTTGTACCATTCCGGAATCGGGTGTTGTCGTATCGTTTCCTTTATTATTGTTATCGGTTACGGTTCCCGCGTTGGGAGTGAGCGGAGTCTCTCCGCCGTCATCTGAGATTATTCCGTCGTTTGCCATGCTGCCGTCGCCCATAGGATTGTTAGTGTCAGAGCCGTTATTAGTGTTCGGCAAAATATCATCAATAAGATTGTCACCGTTTCCTATAGTGCCGTTGCCATTTCTCATACCACCGTTTCTGATATCGGGGGATACGCTGTTGCCGTTCCCGAGTGCCGACGCCGAGACCGCAATAAGCACAAGGAGCAAAAGACAGGTGATAAAAATAAATATGGATCTTTGCGTTGTTTTCATTATAACCTCCGTGCCGCCCTTGGCGGCTTAAATGAATTTTTAATTTGATGCGCGAAAACGGAAAAATTCCGTCACGGCTTGAAGATTAAGCTTCAGGATATATTTTTGCCTTCGTTATGCGTTTTATACTCGTGTGTTACGATTTTTCGGAATTTTTGTTTCATAATTTATAAAAAACGAAAAGATTATAAAAAAATGCAAAAAAAAGCCTTGACAGAAAAGGTGTTTTGTGTTAAAATAGCATTACCTCTGTGCGAGAGGTCTTTTTTCTTGCGCAAAATACAGCGTGTTTTGTGCAAAAAAGGCATAGGACAAGCAGCGCCAATTCTTAAAAGAATGCTCGTTCGACTCAATCGGAGGGAGGTACACAGGTCTCTTTATGAGACAAATAAATTTTAATTGGGAGGTGCCGCAATTATGGCTAATGATGCAAGAGTCAAGATTACTCTCGTTTGCTCTGAATGCAAGCAGAGAAATTATGACACAAAGAAGAACAAGAAGAATGACCCTGACAGACTTGAATTCAACAAGTTCTGCCGTTTCTGCCGCAAGCACACTCTTCACAAAGAATCTAAGTGAGCGGAGGTAAGAAAAATGACTGTTAAAACAATGTTCAGAGCGTTGGCTGTTACACTCATGCTTGCTCTGGTATTCTCGTTTGGTGCTTTTGCCGCTGAGGACACAGTTTTGACTGAAACATCGGGTGATATCGATGTTGTTTTATCTGCTCCCGTTGAGAGTGATACGGATTCAACTGACGCTGATACTGCCGTTGATACGGCTGAAGCAGCCCCTGAAACAACAGGCGCGTCTTCTACAGAGACAACAGGCGAGGCAGAAGAGGAAGAGAAGGGCTTGTCAACAGGTGACATTATAAGCATTGCAATCGTTCTGGTTATCGTAATAGCAGCTGCTATATACTGCATAAAGAATAAGGAAAAGGTTGCAAAATTCTTCCGCGAGGTAAAGAGCGAGCTTAAGAAGATCGTTTGGACTCCTTGGAAGCAGGTTAAGAAAAATGCGTTCGTAGTTATCGTTATTGTTCTCGTTTGTGCAGCTATTATTGCATTGTGTGACTATGCATTCTCTTTGGGAATCACAAGTCTTTCGGATGCAATCAGAGGTTAAAAAATGAGTGATATAAACGAAATGAACGTTGGACCGAGATGGTATGTGGCGCACACTTATTCCGGTTACGAAAATAAGGTTAAGACGAATCTTGAAAAGATAGTTGAAAACCGCGGTCTCGGACATTTGATTTACGATATCAAGATTCCCGTTAAGGTTACTGTTGAAAAGGACGGGGATACTGAGAAAATCATTGAAGAAAAGGTTTTTCCAAGCTACGTGCTTGTGAAGATGACTATGACTGAGGAAAGCTGGCACGTGGTAAGAAACATCACGGGCGTTACGGGCTTCGTAGGCCCGGGCTCAAGACCTACTCCCTTGACTGACGCTGAGGTGGCTGCTCTTGAAATTGAAGAGCAGGGTGAGGAAAAGCTCAGCTTCAACATTGGCGACGAGGTTAATATCGTTTCGGGTCTCTTCGAGGGATACAGCGGAACGGTTCAGTTGATTTCCGATGATCAGAAAAAGGTTACTGTGCTTGTTAAGCGCGGTCGCCGTGATATGCCTGTCGAGCTTGACGCCGTTTGCGTTAAGGTCGTAAGGTAAAAGGTCGCCGACCCTATAATCGGCATTCGCCCGCGGACGAGTCCGCAGAAGTGGGAGGAAGAAAATACTATCAATTCTTCCGCGTAAACCACATTGGAGGTGTATTAAAATGGCAAAGAAAATTTTAGG
>JAZRJC010000074.1:0-4809 GCA_045645605.1 Eubacteriales bacterium
AAAATCGGTTTAGGTTTTTTGGTGACCCGTACGGGAATCGAACCCATGTTACAGCCGTGAAAGGGCCGTGTCTTAACCGCTTGACCAACGGGCCGGTATGGTAGCGGAAGTCGGACTTGAACCAACGACCATTCGGGTATGAACCGAGCGCTCTAGCCAACTGAGCTATTCCGCCATTTGATTGTAGCCAACTCACCACAACGTATGACATTATACCATATCTTTACCGCTTTGTCAATAGAAAATTTACAAAAAAAGAAATTTTTTTTGAAAAGGCTGTCTTGTGGCGGCAAAATAACGAAAAATAGGGAATTAGTCTTGATTTTTGTGCTGTTATACAGTATAATAGGAAGAGATTATTTAATATATATGATATAATTTTGTTAACATCGCATAAAAATACTTCAACGGAAAGAGGTGGAATAATTGGCATTTACCTTCAAGGGCGGAACTCATATAGCAGAATATAAAAATACTAAAAATTCCCCGATAGAAGTCTTTCCAACACCGAGAAGGCTCTCTATTCCTATGTCACAGCATATAGGTGCCCCCTGTAAGCCTGTTGTAAAGGTGGGCGACACTGTTTTGAGGGGGCAGATTATCGGAGAAATAGAAGGCGGATTGGGTATTCCAGTTCATTCGAGTACGTCGGGAACCGTTATCGAGATAACCTCATATAACAACGCACAAGGCAAGGCTATTGTGGCGGTGGTTATTGAGCCTGACGGGGAGAATACGCTCTCTCCCGACATCCGACCCGTATCAAAAAAGCTTACCGAGGTCACAACTGACGAAATTATTGAAATAGTTAAAAATGCAGGAATTGCAGGTATGGGCGGGGCTGCATTTCCAACGTGGGCAAAAATTCAGTCCGCCGTTGGCAAGGTTGACAAGCTTATTATCAACTGTGCGGAGTGTGAGCCTTTTATAACGGCAAATCACCGCTTAATGCTTGAGAGACCGACTGAGATTCTGAACGGAGCAAAGATTCTTTTGAAGGCACTTGGACTTCGTCAGGCGGATATTGCGGTTGAGGATAACAAGCTCAATGCAATCAAGCTTCTTGAGGAAAAAATAGGCGAGAGCAAAATGCTTCGCGTATGCGAAATGAAGACCAAGTATCCGCAGGGAGACGAGCGACAGCTTATTTATGCTCTTTACGGAAGAGAGCTGCCAAAGGATAAGCTTCCGGCAGACGTTGGCTGTGTGATCTTTAATGCCGAAACCTGTGCGGCGATATACCGCGCGTTTGCTTTAGGTATGCCTCTTGTTGAAAGGGTTGTGACGGTTGACGGCGACTGCGTCGTGAAGCCGAGAAATCTTCTCGTTCCGATAGGAGCGTCCTATAAGGATCTGATAGACGCTTGCGGAGGACTAAAAAAGACCCCCAAGAAGATTATCAGCGGCGGCCCTATGATGGGAGTTGCACAGTGGGATCATAACGCTCCGATAACTAAGGGAACCTCCTCGATTCTTGTTTTTTCCGAGGAGATGTGTCCTGAGGAGGACGGAGATTTCACATGCATCAGATGCGGAAGATGCGTAAAGAACTGTCCTATGCACTTGGTGCCAAGTCAGCTGGCCCTGCTCTCACAGCATAACCGCTATAATGAAACCGAGGAATATGGAATCATGAGCTGTGTTGAATGTGGCACCTGCTCTTATAATTGTCCCGGTCGCGTTCCGATCGTTCAGCACATAAGAGCTGCAAAGGGGGCGCTGAGGGCTATGACTGTGGCTGCCCGTGAAAGAAACAGACAAAACGTTCCTGATATTCGGGAGAAGGAGGAGAAGGTATGAATAGTGGATCGAGCGAAAAAATATCATACCCCGAGCTTTTGACAGTCTCCCCCTCTCCGCATATAAGACAAGGCGACACGACAAGATCTATTATGCTTGACGTGATTATAGCTTTGACTCCCGCATTTATTTGGGGAGTTATCTGCTTTGGCGTTCGTGCCTTCGTTGTGGTTGCTCTGAGTATTATATCGGCGATTCTGTCAGAATTTGCAACCGAGAAAATACTGCACCGAAAGAACACGATAGGAGATTTGTCTGCTATTGTAACCGGCTTGATTTTAGGCTTGAATCTGCCTGCGTCAGTCCCCTTTTACATACCCGTCGTAGGCTCTGCCTTTGCCATAATCGTTGTAAAGCAGCTTTTCGGCGGTCTCGGAAAAAACTTTATGAACCCTGCACTTGCGGCAAGAGTTTTCCTTTTCGCCTGGCCTGCGGCTATGACCACCTTTACAAAGCCGTTTACAAGGCTCAGTATTTTCACAACGGCTGATAAAATTGACGCTGTTGCAACAGCGACCCCTCTTGCGTCGCTGAAGGCGGGCGGACTTCCCGATATTTCCTGGGTTGACCTTATAACAGGCAAATGCCCGGGCAGCATTGGTGAGATCTCGTCTGTGCTTATTATTATCGGCGGACTTTATCTTATCTTCCGCCGTGTGATCACGTGGCATATTCCGGTATCGATAATCGGGACGGTTGCCCTTCTTACAGCCCTTTTCCCTCAAAATGCGGATGCTGCGTCCTTCGTTTTGTCCGAGATTTTCTCGGGCGGACTTTTGCTTGGCGCCGTCTTTATGGCAACAGACTACGTAACGTCACCGATAACGGCTAAGGGAAGAATAATTTTCGGTGTTGGCTGCGGTGTAATCACCGTGCTTATAAGATATTTCGGAGGATATCCCGAGGGTATTTCATTTGCTATTCTCATTATGAATTCGTTGGTTTACTATATAGATAAATTCACAAAGCCCAAGGTTTTCGGAGGTATGCAGAATGGAAAAAACTAAAAAATCCGAAATAACGTTGGCGGCACTTAAAATCGGAGGAATTTTAACGATTATTTGTGCGTCGGTTGCTCTTATTCTTTCTGCTATCAATCTTCTGACCTTTAATAAGATCCACGAAAATATTGAAAATGAAAAAACAGAGGCTATTATAAGTCTTTACGGCTCGGAGGAGGTTTCAACGAGAGCGGTTGACTTCGGGACGGGGATAAACGGCGTTCACGGGCTTTTCGAGGTGAGCCGCGGCGGTGAGCTTCTCGGCTATTGTGTCAACGTCGCTACTCTCGGCTTTGGTGGAGAGATTGAGATGATGATAGCTGTTGATATGAGCACAAGGATCGCAGGAATTAAGATAGTAACGATGTCCGAAACGCCCGGACTTGGTACGCGCATCTCGGAAAACAGCTTTATTTCGCAGTTTGTCGGATACGGTTCGGCGATTATCTGGGGAGACGGAATTGATGCAATTTCAGGCTCGACTATAAGCTCGGAGGCGGTAAGGGAAGGCGCTGCGGCAGCCGTGCTTGCCGTTGAAAAATACGTATCGGGAGGTGTAGGCTGATGTCAAAAAACAGTAACTTTTTGAATCAGATAAGGGGCGGTGTTATTGACAACAACCCAACTTTTGTTCAGCTTCTCGGTATGTGTCCTACTCTTGCGGTTACGACCTCGGTGTTAAACGCTATCGGTATGGGCATTGCGGCAACGGTCGTATTGATTTTTTCAAATGTTTTCATTTCTATTTTGAGAAGATTTATTCCGAAGCAGGTCAGAATTGCGGCGTTTATAGTGATTATTTCAGGCTTTGTTACGGCGGTTGAGCTTTTGATGAAGGCTTATTTCTATGACCTTTACGGCTCGCTTGGACTGTTTATTCCGCTGATAGTTGTAAACTGTATCATTCTTGCCCGCGCAGAAGCCTTTGCTTCAAAAAATCCGGTTATTCCTTCAGCCGTTGACGGCCTTGCGATGGGTCTTGGATTCACCTTGGCACTTATAATTATTGCGTCAATACGTGAGATTATTGGTGCTGGCTCCTTCCTCGGCTTTCGTGTTCTTGGCGATTGGTATAGCCCTGCAGTTCTCTTTATTCTTCCTTCCGGTGCGTTTTTGACGCTTGGATTTGTTATTGCCGCTGCGCAAAAGCTTCGAAATACAAAGGAGGATAGAGAAAGAATCATAAGGCTTTCATCTCTTGAGGCTGATATGGACGAAAATAAAAAGGCAGAAAAGGAGGAAAATCTATGAGTGGAACGATAACTCTTTCCTTTGTTGATACACTCCTTTTGATGTTCAGTGCCATTATTATTGAAAACTTTATTTTCTCGAAGTTTTATGGCTGCTGTCCTTTTCTCGGCGTTTCGGAAAAGCCTGACACCGCACTCGGTATGGGTATGGCAGTTACCTTTGTTATCACTCTTTCGAGCGCTGTTACCTGGCTCGTTTATTACCTGATTCTCGTTCCTCTCGGACTTGAATATTTGAAGACTATAGCGTTTATTCTTGTAATTGCGGCGCTCGTTCAGTTTATTGAAATGTTCCTTCGTAGGTTTGTTTCCGCACTTTACAGCGCGCTCGGAATTTATCTGCCGCTTATTACGACTAACTGTGCGGTGCTTGGCGCGGCTCTCGTAATTATTAAGGAGGGCTACGGCTTTATTACCGCCGTATGCTACGGCTTTGCGGCTGCCATTGGCTTTACGCTTGCGATAGTAGTATTCGCAGGGGTGAGAGCAAGAATGGAATTTGCAAATCCACCAAGGTCGTTCCGAGGATTTCCGCTGACTCTTATTGCGGCAGGACTTTTGGCAATGGCATTTTCGGGCTTTTCGGGAATGAAGCTTTAAGGGGGGCTTATGGAAATAATTATTACGGTTGCGATTTTTGCATTTTTTGGTGCATTTTTCGGAGTAGCTCTTGCCGTTGCCTCAAAGGTATTTGAGGTTAAGGTTGACGAGCGAGTTCCAATGATCATTGACGCTCTTCCCGGAGCAAACTGCGGTGG
>JAZRJC010000075.1:0-5822 GCA_045645605.1 Eubacteriales bacterium
CGAAATAATGGAAATCGGTAAGGAGGGAAATTAAAATGTCAGAGCTTTTACAGGTAGCGCTTCCAAAGGGAAGACTTGGCGAAAAGGTTTATGAAATGTTCGCCGCAGCAGGCTTTGAATGTCCCGAGGTGCTCGATAAGACAACGAGAAAGCTGATTTTTGAAAATCGCGAGAAGGGTGTTTGTTATTTCTGGGTTAAGCCCTCCGACGTTGCAATCTACGTTGAGCGAGGTGCTGCCGACATCGGTGTTGCCGGAAAGGATATTCTTCTCGAATACAAGCCCGAAATTTTCGAGCTTCTCGACCTTAATATCGGACGCTGCCGCCTTGCGGTTGCCGCAAAAAAAGGTTTCCGTGATCGCACCGAGAGAACCCTCCGCGTTGCAACGAAATTCCCGAACGTAACTCTTGATTACTATGGTAAAAAATGCCGCGATATTGATATAATTAAGCTCAACGGCTCTATTGAGCTCGCACCCATTCTCGGCTTATCCGACGTAATCGTCGATATCGTTGAGACGGGAACGACGCTTCTTGAAAACGACCTTGAGCCTACAGAGACCGTCGCGCCGATAAGCGCCCGACTCGTTGCCAATCGTTCCTCCTTCCAATTCAAGAATGAAGCAATAACAAGAGTCCTCG
Source organism: Eubacteriales bacterium (assembly GCA_045645605.1). Taxonomy (GTDB): domain Bacteria; phylum Bacillota; class Clostridia; order Oscillospirales; family CAG-272; genus SIG710. Next base: position 643 of record JAZRJC010000075.1, read on the forward strand.
GCGAGCTTCGCCGTCAGGTTCAGAAATAATACCTAACATATTGGAGACGTAAAAATGATTAAGATTTTGAAATACGGACAAATCGAAAAGGATGAAATATTCTCCCGTATGGCCCCCAGTGCCAACGTGGAGGACATAGTTTCAGAGATTATTGCCGACGTCAGAGAAAACGGTGATGCGGCATTATATAAATACTGTAAAAGGTTCGATAAGGCTACCCTATCCTCTCTTGAGGTTTCGGAGGCTGAATTTGACGAGGCTATGGAGGCAGTTGACGCTGATTTTATAAGAATCCTCAAGTCTGCCGCCGAAAACATCAGAAAATTTCACAGTCAGCAGCAGCGACAAAGCTTTATAATCTCAGGGGATAACGGTGCTATACTCGGACAGAGAATTATCCCCGTCGAAAAGGCGGGACTTTACGTTCCCGGCGGCACTGCCGCATATCCCTCAACAGTTCTTATGGACAGCATACCTGCCAAAATTGCAGGCGTCAATGAGATAGTTATGGTAACTCCTCCGTCAGAATCAGGAAAGGTTGCTCCTGCGATCCTTGCTGCTGCAAGAATTGCCGGCGTTCACAAGGTATTCAAGGTTGGCGGCGCACAGGCTGTTGCGGCACTGGCATACGGCACCGAGAGTATTCCGAAGGTCGATAAGATCGTAGGCCCGGGAAATGCTTTCGTGGCAGAGGCAAAGAAGCAGGTTTTCGGTCAGGTTTCAATCGATATGATTGCAGGCCCGAGTGAAATCTTGGTCGTTGCCGACAAAACGGCAAATCCAAAGCATATTGCGGCAGACCTTCTCTCGCAAGCCGAGCACGACAAGCTTGCGTCGGCTGTGCTTGTAACTGACAGTGACGAGCTTGCGGCGGCGGTATCAGCCGAGCTTGAGGTGCAAATTCCTCTTCTGCTCCGTTCCGAAATCGCAAGAGCCTCGATCGACGCCAACGGAAAAATCATCGTTGCCGACAATCTTGACGTAGTTATTGATATTGCCAACAAATTAGCTCCCGAGCACCTTGAGCTTGCCGTTGATAACCCCTTTGACTATCTCGAAAAAATCAAGAATGCAGGCTCTGTTTTCCTTGGTAAATACTGTCCCGAATCTCTTGGCGACTATTATGCAGGCCCGAACCACACGCTTCCCACATCCGGCACTGCAAGATTCTCAAGTCCTCTCTCTGTTGACGATTTCGTTAAAAAATCACAGTTTATCTACTACACAGAGGAGGCCTTCCGCGCGGTTGCTCCCCACGTTGACCGCTTTGCACGCGAAGAAGGACTCACGGCTCACGGCAGAAGCGCAACGATACGTCTCGAGGACTGATGCACTCTTATTTATAAAAAGAAAGGCAGCTTTTTAATAAAATGAGCAGATTTTGGAGCTCCAGGCACGCAACCCTTGAAGCATATACTCCGGGCGAGCAGCCAAAGGACATAAAATACATAAAGCTTAATACGAACGAATCCCCCTTCCCTCCGTCAGCGGAGGTTTTGGCGGCGGCATCGACCGAGGCGGCCACGCTTCAGCTCTATTCCGACCCCACCTGTAGTAACCTTACAAATACAGCCGCAGAATATTACGGGGTATCCCCCGATAACATTCTTATGACTAACGGCTCGGACGAGATTTTGAATTTCGCCTTTATGGCATTCGGAGACGAGGATCACCCCTTCGCTTTCCCAAAGCTCACTTACGGATTCTATCCGGTTTTTGCAAAGCTTCATAGAATTCCATACCGCGAAATTCCGCTAAATGAGGATTTTTCTATAGATCCCCGCGATTACGAAAATCTCGGTATGAATATAGTAATAGCCAATCCGAATGCTCCGACAGGACTTACTCTTTCTCTTGAGGAAATTGAAAAAATCGTAAAAACCAACCCCGACAACGTCGTTATCATTGACGAAGCATACGTTGATTTTGGCGGAGAGAGTGCTATTCCTCTCACAAAAAAATATGACAACCTTATCGTTACGAGAACCTTTTCAAAGTCCTTTTCGTTAGCCGGCGCAAGGCTTGGCTTCGGTGTTGCGAGCTCTTCGCTTATCGCTGATATGAACACGATTAAATACAGCACGAATCCATATAACGTCAACCGTATGACAATGGCGGCAGGCGAGGCAGCCCTTCGGAGTGCCGACTATTATATGGATAATTGCCAAGCGGTAATAAAAACGAGAGAAAAGACAAAAAACTCTCTTCGCGCACTCGGCTTTACAGTTACCGATTCGCGCACAAATTTCCTTTTTGCCGCACACGAGAAGCTTTCAGGCAAAGCTCTTTACCAAAAGCTTAGGGAAAAAGGAATCCTTGTCCGTCATTTTTCCCTGCCCGAAATTGAAGCCTACAACAGAATCACTATCGGCACAGACGAGCAAATGACAGCTTTTATTTCTGCCGTTAAAACTATTTTGGAGGAAGAAAAAATATGTTAAGAACAGCTACCGTAAATAGAAAAACCGCCGAAACCGACATTTCACTCTCGCTTCGTATAGACGGATGTGGTACGAGTGAAATTGACACAGGCTGCGGCTTCCTTGATCATATGCTTACCCTTTTCGCGTCTCACGCAAGCTTTGACTTGTCAATCAAGTGCGTAGGCGACACCAACGTTGACTACCATCACACAGCAGAGGACGTCGGCATTTGTCTTGGCAAGGCCTTCTCGGACGCTATCGGCGACAAAAAGGGTATCTGCCGCTACGGAAATCGCATTTTGCCGATGGATGAGGCTCTTATCCTTTGTGCCATTGATATCTCAGGCAGAGGAATGTTCTGCCCCGATATAAAAATCCCGACCGAAAAGGTTGGAGATTTTGATACAGAGCTTGTCGGCGAATTTTTCATCGCATTTACGAGAATGGCAGGGGTAACTCTCCATATAAAACAGCTGGCAGGCTTAAATTCACATCATATAATAGAGGGTATTTTCAAGGCGTTTGCCCGTTGTCTCTCGGACGCTTCAAGGCTTGACGAAACAAGAAAAAATCAGATCCCCTCAACGAAAGGCGTTCTTTAATGATAGTTATAGTTGACTACGGTGTCGGAAATCTTTTTTCACTCAAAAGCTCATTCGCGGCAATAGGACAAGAGGTCACAGTCAGCGGAGATAAAAGTGTCATCGACGATGCCGAAAAAATATTGCTTCCGGGAGTAGGCGCTTTCTCGGATGCCGCCCGAAAGCTCAAAGAGTGCGGTCTTGACACTCTGCTTCAGAAAAAAGTCTCGGAGGGTACTCCCCTTATGGGAATTTGCCTTGGTATGCAAATGCTTTTCGATAAGAGCTTTGAATACGGAGAGCACGAGGGACTCCGTCTTATAGGAGGCGAGATCCGTCCTATCTCGGATGTTATCCCCAAGGAGCTGAAAATACCTCATATCGGCTGGAATTCCCTTCGGATAAAGGGTAAAAAGCATCCGATTTTCAAGTATATAGAAGATGGCGATTTCGTTTACTTCGTTCATTCCTATTACGGGGCTCTTTGCGATTCCGTAATTGCCGAAAGTGAATACGGAGCGCCTCTTACAGCCGCCGTTGCACGCGGAAATGTCTGCGGCTGTCAATTCCACCCCGAAAAGAGCGGGACTGTTGGTCTTAATATACTCCGCGGCTTCTGCGAATGGAACGGAGGCGACGAATAATGGCAACGAATATTTTCCCTGCAATAGACCTTTATGAAAGAAAGGCTGTCCGTCTCTTCAAGGGGGACTACAGTCAGATGACGATATATAGCGATGATCCCCTCTCGGTTGCGAAGGATTTTGTGGCGGAAGGTGCTTCCTTTATACATTTAGTTGACCTTGAGGGTGCAAAGGACGGCACAACGCCAAACATCTCGGTAGTTGAGAAAATCGTAAAGGAAACTCCTCTCTTTACAGAAATCGGCGGCGGAATCCGAAATATGGAAACTGCCGACAGATATATAAATCTCGGAGTTGACCGAGTAATTCTCGGCACGGCGGCGATAACTGACGAGCGTTTTCTTATTGAAGCCGTCGAAAAGCACGGTGATAAAATCGCCGTTGGAGTTGACATAAAGGACGGATTTGTTGCTATCAAGGGCTGGACGGAAACCTCCTCTGTGGGATGCTACGAATTCTGCGAGAGGCTTGAGAAGATCGGAGTTAAAACGCTGATTTGCACCGATATTTCAAGAGACGGCGCTATGATAGGAACAAACCGCGCTCTTTACCGCGACCTCTCGGAAAAATTCAAGATGCAGATTATAGCGTCGGGCGGTGTTTCAACGCTTGACGATGTTATGGCTCTTTCCGAGATGAATATTTACGGCACGATTATCGGCAAGGCATACTACACGGGAGCAATCAAGCTTTCCGAGGCTATCGAGGTGGCAAAATGATAACGAAAAGAATAATTCCCTGCCTCGACGTAAAGGACGGACGAGTTGTTAAGGGCGTCAACTTTATGGGACTTTCCGACGTTTCCTCTCCCGTTGAGCTTGCAAAATATTATAGCGAGGCAGGTGCTGACGAGCTTGTTTTCTATGACATCACAGCATCAAGCGACGGCCGAACACTGTTCACCGACATTCTATGCGAAACGGCAAGAAACGTATTTATCCCTCTGACAGTTGGCGGCGGCATAAATACGGTTGATGATTTTGACCGAGTACTCAAGTGCGGTGCCGACAAGGTAAGCGTAAATTCGGGTGCTATAAAAAATCCGCTTCTCATAAAGGAGGCGGCGCAAAAATACGGAAATCAATGCGTCGTTCTCTCCTGCGACATCAAGCGTATTGACGGCACTTTCCGAGTTTTCGCAAAAGGCGGCAGAGAGAACACAGGAATTGAGGCTATCGAATGGATAAAGCGCGGAGTTGAGCTCGGTGCGGGTGAGATAGTTGTAAATTCAATCGACACAGACGGCGTTCGGAGCGGCTTTGATATAGAAATGCTTGATGCCGTTTGCCGTGCAGTATCCGTACCCGTAATCGCATCGGGCGGTGCGGGCAAGGTCGAAGATTTCACAGCGCTATTCAAAAGGCTGCCGAGAGTTGATGCAGGTCTTGCCGCATCCGTTTTCCATTTCGGAACCGTTAAAATTCCCGAGCTGAAGCGCGAGCTTAACAAAAACGATATAATTACGAGGTTAGTGTGATGATAAACGTAGACGAGCTTAAATTCGACGATAAGGGGCTTATTCCCGCAATAGT
>JAZRJC010000076.1:0-7689 GCA_045645605.1 Eubacteriales bacterium
TTTTCAGCTTCGCCGTCTGTCTTATCCTCAAGCGTCACTCTTACGATCGGATTATTTCCGCCGATAAAGGCGCTGTATTTGTCCTTCTTTCGGAGATATGAATAATCGTAAAAGCCCCGGAGCCTTTTGCTCTCGGATATCTCCGTGATAAAATTCTCGTCACCCGAAAAGCGTGGAAAATAAATCTCCTCGGGCTTTATCTGCTTAATTCCTGCTTTTGAATAGGTAGTTCCGAGAAAATCGCCGCTCACCCTTGTAAATTCAAAATCGCTGTATGAGTACGGCTCATATCCCATCGCCTCTGACAAGGTAACGTAAGCAAGATAAGCACCCTGCGACGTCCAATGGTGGTCTGTTTTATACCACAGCTGAAGCCCGCCGTCAGCATCATTCTCCTTTGAAATTGCGTCACGGAATTCGTCCTTCAGTAAAATCAGGCCGCGTTCCTCTGCTTGCTCATATGCACGCTCCGCACGCTCTCCCGAATAGTATGGAGGCAGATAAGATGAGAGTACGTCAATGCCTCGCGGCGCGATCGCCACGGTCACGTCAATCCCCTCGCCCGCCAAATAATCCGAGAAAGCCTCGATCGACGCGAGATTTTTCTCTATTTTGCGATAGTTCTCCTCGGTATATTCAATTCTGTCAATCAAATATCCGCAAGAGCCAAGAATGACGCCGTTGTTTTCATATCGAAGCATTGAAAGCTCCACAATTCCCTTTATTCCCACAAGAGTGTTTCGGAAAGGAAATTGGTCGGCATAAAATTCTCCCATATCAAGAGAAAACTTTTCGTCTGTCAAAGCACTCATATTAAGCTCCGGCAGCGTTTGAAGCATTCTGTTCTCCTCCTCGGATATCTTCTCCTCCGGAAGAATGAAAACAAGAGAGCCAAGGACTATAAGCATCGACAGGCAAAGAACTATCGTCAATATATCGGTCACTCTTGCCCTCTCGCCGACTCTTTTCTGAATATCCAACAATTCATCCGCCGTCTTTTCGGCGTCGGGACGGAGAAAGCGGACTTTTTTCGTCTTCACGTCATTTTTATCCAAATTGCCGTTCAATTTCGCTTCCTCCAAAAAATATTGTTACTTAATTTTCACAGTTACGATAAAGCCGTCGATATTGTTACCCGACACGCAATAATCATATCCTTGTGGGATAATTATTTCGGTTTCGGTGAAGCCGTCTCCGTCTGCTTTTGCGGGAACGTAGTAAATTTCATATTCTCCGCTAAAGGTCGGGCCTTCAAAATCAACTATCAGATGCTCGTCCGAATATGAATGCTCGTCACGCAAAAGCGCGATATATTCTTCAAGACAGAGTCCATTTTCGTAAATATACTTTGCGTGCGGCTCACCAACGTATCTGAAATGCCAAGCCTCGTAAGCAATACCCGTAATATCAACCTTGTTCTCGGGGTATCTCAAAATAAATCCGTATTTGTGTGCGTTCTCGTATATCGGAAGATAGTCGGGCTCGTCCTCAATATAGGTATTGACCCCGTCCTTATATACCGACATATCAAAAGCAAGTGCCGAGTGATGCTCGCTCTCGCCCGGGAGCGCCACGTACTTCAAGGCCTCCTCACGTCCGTCACGCTCGATTCGGAAGTCGAGAATCTCCTGCTGATATTCATACGTGCGGTAAGCCTCCTTTATAAGAAGCTTGTTTCTGCCCGTTTCCTCATAAAAGTCCTCGGTCATCTGATTAAGCTTCTCAAGAGCAATAGGACTCAAAAGAAGGTCGGCGGTGCTTAATTGATAAGCACGTGCTCCGTTATCATATTTCTTTCTTCCGTTAAATATATTTGAAAGCTTCGATTCAAAACTCTCGGGGAATACGTAAGGCGCGCCCTCTCGCACGAGAATCAGGTCTCCCGTGTGCATATCCGCCTCCGATAGCTTTATCGTGGTGTAATTCTCCCATATTTCATTTTTGCCTTCTTCAGGAGCATCTGTTTCATCAGGATTTTTGGTATCGGGCGATGCCGTTGTATAGATCGGCTTTGTTTCAGAGCCCTCGTCCTCACCCTTATTGCTTAAAATAAGGACAGCGGCAATAATTATGCCAATAACTATCAAAGCCAAAACAGAAGCCAAAGCGATCTGCTTCATCATTCTGCGGCGGCGACGCCGATTCATTCTGTAAGAATGGTATCCGTTATTCATATTTCTGTCCTTTCTTTGTATAGGGAGATTTCGCCATTTTCTCTCGACACAAAATATCCGTAGGAAAATACACAAGTATTTTCAACAAAAACGCTGTCGCGGGAAAGTTTTTGGCCTACGTTTTGCTCTTCAGAGCAAATAAGTTCTTTTATTTCCAAAAAGGCGGAAAAATGCTGGAAAACAAAGCAGGAACTTTCTGTTCCTGCCCTGTTTTATAGTATAAATTAAAATTATTCAGCGTCCTTAGCGTCCTTTATCGAAAGCTTAACTCTGTCCTTTTCATCCATTCCGAGATACTTAACACGAACTGTATCGCCGAGGGCAAGAACATCCTCAACCTTATCAATTCTATGGTCAGCAATCTTTGAAATGTGAACGAGTCCTTCCTTACCGGGAGCATATTCAACAAATGCGCCGAATTCCTTAATGCCTGTAACAGTACCTGTGTAAATCGCGCCAACCTCAGGCTCAAAGCAGATAGCGTCGATAAGAGCCTTTGCAGCCGCTGCATCAGCAGGATTGAGAGCCGCAATATGAATTGTGCCGTCGTCCTCGATATCAACCTTTGCATTTGTATCAGCTGTGATTTTCTGAATTACAGAGCCGCCCTTACCGATAACCTCGCGGATCTTATCAGGGTTGATCTTCATAGAAAGCATCTTGGGCGCATATTTTGAAACCTCCGCACGAGGAGCTTCAATCGCCTTCAAAATTACCTCGTCAATGATATAATCACGGGCAACGTGTGTTGTTTCAAGAGCTTCCTTGATAATTTCGGGTGTAAGACCGTCAATCTTAAGGTCCATCTGAATAGATGTGATACCCTCGTGTGTACCTGCAACCTTAAAGTCCATATCACCGTAGAAGTCCTCAAGACCCTGGATATCTATCATTGTCATATAGCTTCCGTCCTCCTCTGTGATAAGACCGCAGGAGATACCTGCAACGGGAGCCTTGATCGGAACGCCTGCGTCCATAAGAGCAAGAGTTGAACCGCAAACAGAGCCCTGTGACGTTGAACCGTTTGAGGAAAGGACGTCAGAAACCAAGCGGATAGCATAGGGGAACTCGTCAGTTGAGGGGAGAACGGGAACGAGCGAACGCTCAGCAAGTGCTCCGTGACCGATTTCACGGCGACCGGGGCTTCTTGTGCTCTTTGCCTCACCCGTTGAGAAGCCGGGCATATTATAGTGGTGCATATATCTCTTTTCCGTTTCGGAGTCAATGCCGTCAAGCATCTGTGCCTCAGCCAGAGTACCAAGCGTTGCAGCTGTCAAAACCTGAGTCTGTCCGCGAGTGAACATACCCGAGCCGTGTACGCGAGGAAGAATACCAACCTCAGCTGTCAAGGGTCTGATCTCGTCCATACGGCGGCCGTCAACTCTCTTGCGGTCAACGAGCAGCCAGCGGCGAACAATCTTCTTCTGAATCTTATAGATAAGCTCGTCCATAATGTTTGCGATTTCGGGATATTCCTCGCTGAATTTCTCAACGATCTCGTCCATAATGGGCTGCATCTTTTCATCGCGAATATTCTTATCGTCTGTATCAAGAGCTTCCATAACTGCTTTCTCGCAGAATGCGAAAACCTTATCAAACATATCGTGGTCAAGCTCGCAGGAGGGATATGCAAACTTAGGCTTACCAACCTCGTCAACGATTGCGTTAATGAAATCGAGAACGCCCTGGTTTTCTGCGTGAGCGAGCATAATCGCCTCATACATAAGGTCGTCCTTTACCTGATTTGCGCCTGCCTCGATCATAACGACCTTTTTCTTTGAAGAAGCAACAGTCAATTCAAGGTCGCTTACCTTTCTCTGCTCAGCCGTCGGGTTAACAACGAGCTTGCCGTCAACAAGACCGATGTAAAGACCGCTGATAGGTCCGTTCCACGGAATGTCTGAAATTGCAAGAGCTGTCGATGCACCGATCATAGCCGCAATCTCGGGTGAGCAATCGGGGTCAACGCTCATAACTGTAAGAGTAAGTGCAACGTCGTTGCGAAGGTCCTTCGGGAAAAGGGGACGGATAGGACGGTCGATTACACGAGACGTGAGAACCGCCTTCTCGGAGGGCTTGCCCTCTCTCTTAAGATAACCGCCGGGGATCTTGCCTGCCGCATACATTCTCTCGTCAAAGTCAACAGAGAGGGGGAGAAAGTCAATACCGTCACGGGGCTTTGCGGATGCCGTTGCACAGCAAAGAACTGCCGTTTCACCGTAGCGAACGAGAACAGAGCCGTTTGCAAGACCTGCCATTTTACCTGTTTCAATAGTTAAGGGTCTGCCTGCAAGAGTGTAATTGAACTCTTTGAAGTTTTTGAATACCATAGGTGTGCTGATGGACATTTTTAATCCTTTCTTCGGATCACGCTTACACGAAAATCCTCTATAAAATTATTTTTCACCGTTTCACAGAGGTTTAGCACTTAAATACACGGTCAAGCCAAAAAAATCAGCCGCATATTTAATTGCTAATCCGGATGAAACGGATTTTTAACTTGATTTTACCGTTTTTATTTGTAAAAAAACATTATGGAGTGAGAAGTGAAAACCTGTGCTCTCACTCCTCACCCCTCAATTTCGGTATTACTTTCTCAAGCCGAGCTTTTCAACGATCGCACGGTAACGAGCGATGTCTGTCTTCTGAAGATAACCGAGAAGGTTTCTTCTGTGACCAACCATCTTAAGAAGGCCGCGACGGCTGTGGTGGTCATTGTTGTTCTTCTTCAAGTGCTCTGTCAAGCTGTTGATGCGAGTTGTGAGAATCGCGATCTGAACCTCGGGAGAGCCTGTGTCGTTTTCGCTTGTCTTGAACTTTTCAATAATAGCGAGCTTTTCGTCTTTGAGTAACATTTTTTCACCTCATAAAATATAAATTTGCGTAGGCACAGCTTTCGGCAAGGTGAAGTCCCTTTGGGCTTTACCCGAAAACCGAGCGTACGTATCTTTCGGTATTATATCACAACTTTATCCTTTTGTAAAGAGCTTTTTTGAAATTTCTCAAAAAATTTTTCCTATATCTAAAATCAACTGATAATTCCCTTTTCGTAAGCTCCGTCAAATAGTGAAGAAACGGCGTCACGGAGTGCAGGATAGCCACGAAGCTCTCTGTCGGACGACAAAATCTCCCTCGCAGACGAGAATGCCGCCTCCATAAGCCCTCTGTCCCCCTCGGGGTCGGCAATCTTGAATTTCACTCCTCCGCTTTGACGGATAGAGCCGCCGCCCATACCGAGAAAATCTCCCGAGCCGCGCATCCGAAGGTCCTTTTCGGCAATAACGAATCCGCTCGAGGTGCTTTTCATAATCTGAAGTCTCTCGCGAGCATTCTCTCCTTTAGCGTCCGAGACGAGAACACAATAGGACTTTCGGCTTCCTCTTCCGACTCTTCCGCGAAGCTGATGAAGCTGTGAGAGTCCGAACCGCTCGGCGTTTTCACTATCATAAGAGAAGCGTTTGGCACGTTTACGCCGACCTCAATAACAACGGTTGAAACAAGAATTTTTATCTCTCCGCGTGAAAAACGGCCCATAATTTCGTCCTTCTCGGACGGCTTCATCCTTCCGTGAACGAACGCCGACGGAATATCCGAAAATATCCGCGCTATCTCCTCGGCATAGGGTACCGCCGCCTTCAGCGGAGGCTTTTCTTCATGTTTAATTATACCGTCCTCGTCTATCTCGTCAAGAAGCACCTCGCCGACCTCCTCCGCCTCCTCAACGGCAGGACATACGATATAGACCTGACCGCCCTCGGTGACGTTTTTTCGGATAAAGGCATTCAGCCTATCGCGGTAGCTCTCGTCAACCGCAAATGTGTCCACCGCTTGACGCCCCTTCGGCATCTCGTCAATAACAGACAAATCAAGGTCGCCGAAAAAGGAGAGCGCAAGCGTTCGAGGAATAGGCGTTGCACTCATAACGAGCATATGCGGTGCATAGCCCTTGCCCGTAAGACTCGCCCTCTGACCGACTCCAAATCTGTGCTGCTCGTCGGTTACGACAAGCGCGAGGTCGGAAAAGCTAACCTTGTCGGAGATAAGTGCGTGAGTTCCGATTAGAATATCCGTGCGCTCATTTGCGTCATCGGATTTTATGCTCTCATAAATTTTCTTCTTTTCAGATGCCTTTGTCGAGCCGCAAAGAAGACTACAGCTGTATCCAAGCCCCTCAAACAGTGGGGACAGCTCCTCGTAGTGCTGCTTTGCCAGAATTTCGGTCGGCACCATAAGTGCCGCCTGGTGTCCGCCCTCGACCGCCCCGAAAATCGCCGCCGCCGCACAGACAGTCTTGCCCGAGCCAACGTCGCCGACAAGTATTCTGCACATAGGCACGTCCTTTCCCATATCGTCGGAAATTTCGGATATAACCCTCTCTTGAGCTCCCGTAAGCTTATACGGCAGCTTTAAAAGCAAGGGAGTCAAATCCTTTTTTTGACAAGGGGTCGCGCCGCTTTTTTTGTTTTGCTCGCGGTTAAGTCCCATTCCTGCGGCAAAAAGGAAAAGCTCCTCAAAGGCAAGACGCTTTTTTGCCGCCGTAAGACTTTTGTAATCGGTCGGCTTGTGGATATTTTTTATCGCAAACGGGTGGGTGCAAAGCCCCTCTCTTATTGCGACGTCGGTTGGTATAAAATCGGGCGCGGACTTTGTTGACAGTGCTTCAAGAGCAATTTCTATCTGCTTTGCGATAATGCTTTGTGAAAGCCCCTCGGTCAGCGGGTAAACCGGCATCAATGGTGCCAGAGGTCTTTCGTCCGAATACAGCTCCGCCGCAGGATTTGTCAGACTTATTTTGCTTCCCTTTTTCTCCGCCTTTCCAAAAAAACGGTAGGTTTCACCAAGCGTGAAAAAGTCCTTCATATAGTTTTGGTTAAAGTATATTATCTCACAAGAGCCGCTCTCGTCATAGGCACGGAATTTTACAAGGGTCATTCCCCGTCTGATATCGGTCCTGCGAGGCTCGGTTGCAACCGTTAAAAGATACGCCCGCTTTCCGTTGCCGTCGGCTGCGGCAATCGGATATATATCCCCTCTGTTTTCATAGGCTCTCGGGTAAATTTCGGGCAGGTCTCCAACGCGCAAGGCACCAAGCCTCGCGAATGCCTCTGCCCGCTTCGGCCCGACTCCGGGCAGGGAACGGATGGGAGAATTATATTCTATAGAATTACACTCTGTTCTATTCATTTCTGCTCCTTTGTCGGTTTTTTCTTAATTATACAACAATTTTTCTTTCTTGTCAATTTGTATTGAAGGATTTTGAATCGGTGCTATAATCATTATGTAGTTGGACGTAGATACGTTACGAAAAAGAAAAAGACAAAAACTCTCCTCACCGCCTTTGCGATGGGGAGAGTGTTCTTCGGTTATTTTAGTAATGCTTCAATTTTCTGGGCTTTTTCTTCTTTTGTAATCAAGCCCATTTCCGCTTGCTGTTCAATTTTTCTTATAGCTTCAAAATTATCAACTTTCTTTCTTGCAATAGCAAGCTTCACCTCATAATCCTCCTGAGATATTA